>JBFZFB010000001.1:0-10817 GCA_041306605.1 Lentisphaerota bacterium
AGTCGGCGGATAGAATGTGGATGTTGAGTTTAGTTCGGTGAACCTCAAACAGTTTGATTTAAGGGATGTCCTGACAAAGGATTTAATTTCTTTTGAGCCGCGAGTAAGATCATTAATAGAACATTCTGTTTCGAGGGTCAGTGTGACAGGAGTGGTTAAGGCAAGTGTTGCTGATGATAGTAAAGGCATGTCAGTGTTCAACCATGGCCGGGCGGGTTCCTGTCTGCGTGAGTTCAGGAAGATGTCCAAAGCGCTGGGGCTGAAAGATGACTTGACGGCGTCCTCATTGCTTTGGCTGGCCGGTATGATCAGGTGTGATAACGCGCGTTTGAACGAAACTGAAGTATGGCCTGTTCTGAAAAAGGCTTTGAATAATGCTATATCGGCTCTTGTCAAAATGAAGAAAGTTGAAGGACGCGCACTGGAGAAAGATATAACCGGCAGGCTGGCGAAACTGAACGGTCTTTTGGATCAGATAAACAAACACGCTCCGCAGGTTACGAAAAGGTATCGCGAGAATCTGAAGAAAAGACTTCAGGAAGCTGGCGTGAATGTTGATGGCGGTAATCAGTCATTGTCGCGTGAAATTGTCATGTTTGCGGATAAAGCTGACATATCCGAGGAAATCACGAGGCTGAGGAGTCATTTTTCGCATGCTGATGAACTTATAAAAGGCAGAAAATCCTGCGGCAGATCGCTCGACTTTTTGTGTCAGGAAATGTTCAGGGAAATAAACACCATAGGTTCCAAGTCGAATGACAAATCCATATCGAAGATTGTTGTGCAGTTCAAAACAGAGCTGGAATGTGTGCGGGAGCAGGTTCAAAACGTGGAGTAAGGATTTTTGACGGCGGTAAAATTATGCGCGTAAGACCATTATTGATTGTGGTTTCAGCTCCCTCGGGAGCAGGGAAGAGCACTTTGTGCGATCTGCTTCTGGCAGAGTTTGAAGATATGGTCTATTCGATATCGTGCACTACCAGAGCTCCGCGCGGCGCGGAAGTGGACGGCAGGGATTATTTCTTTCTTACCAAGGAGGAGTTTGATCGGCGTATTAAAAACGGTGAGTTTATCGAACATGCTGTGGTGCACGGGAATAAATACGGCACGCTCAGAAAGGCTGTTTGTGACGCGCTTGAGAAAGGGAAAAGTGTTCTGATGGACATTGACGTTCAGGGCGCGGATCAAATCAGGAAATATGTGACGTCAGCGCCCGGAGATGATCTTCTGAAAAACGCGTTCCTTGATATTTTTATCGCGCCTCCTTCTTTAGCCGCATTGAGAGAACGTCTGGAGCGCAGGGGGGAGGATTCCTCCGAGACTATCGAGCGCCGTATGCGGAATGCTGAAGGCGAAATGGCGTGCAAGTCTGCCTATCGTTATGTGGTTGTTAATGATGATCTGAATCGGGCTGAATCTGAATTGAAGAACATCATTATTGCCGAGCAGAAAAAATGATCTTAATCTGCGGCAACTTCCATCATCCATCCGTGGCGGTCTTTTGTCTCACCGTACTGTATGGCCTGTATTTCCTTGTATAGCTTGGTGAGTGTCTTGCCGGCTTCATTTTCCCTGCCGAATGTGTAAGTTTTTTCACCATGAGTTACAGAGTATATCGGCGTTATGACTGCAGCGGTTCCGCACGCTCCGACTTCGGCAAAATTATCCAATTCTGTCAGCAGAATGGGTCTCTTATCAACAGGGAGCCCCATATCTTTTGCTATGACCTGAAAGCTCTTGTTGGTTACGCTTGGCAGTATGGATGCCGAATCAGGGGTGACGTAATGGTTTTCCCTGGTTATTCCGATGAAGTTTGATGTTCCAAACTCATCTAACAGTGTATGTGTGCATGCATCGAGATACAGGCAGATAGGGTAGCCTTTTGATTTGCTGTCCTTGTCGCCCATCATGCCGGCGGCATAATTGCCTGCGGCTTTGATATGACCGACGCCTTTTGGAGCGGCGCGGTCGTATTTTTCCTGTACATAAGCTTTAACCGGGAAGAATCCGTTTTTGTAATAAGGGCCGACCGGCATGACCATTACAACAAAGGTATAATCATCACTCGGCTGAACTCCGACGCGCGGGCCGGAGCCGATCAATAGCGGACGGATATACAGACTGGCTCCCGTGCCGTATGGCGGCACATAGTCGCGGTTTAAATTAATTACTTTTTTGCATACTTGAATAAAGAGATCCACAGGCGGCGCTTGCATGACAAGCCGTTCACCTGAAGAGATCAATCGTCTGGCATTTTCTTCAGGCCTGAACATGGCGATAGTTCCGTCCTTGCGGCAGAACGCCTTGAGTCCTTCAAATGCAGCCTGCCCATAGTGCAGACATGTAGCGGCAACATGGAGTTTCAAGTGAGGCTCGGTGCATGTCTCCATTTTTCCCCATGCGCCGTTCTTGAATTCGACTTTAACAAATTTGCCGGTGTCAATATATTGAAACCCTAATTCTTTCCATTCTATAGATTTGGTCATATTTAAAACACTTTCTTCTGATTTTTTCCGAAACAAAATTAATAAAACATCTTCGATGAAAATGCCATCTGTATCTATTTAGCCATCCGAAGAAAATATTTTCAAATATTTAGACAGGATAACAGGATAATATTTTTCAATGTTCAATCTCCTTTGCCATGTTTCGTAACTTTTACAGCGCCAACTCGCCGAAAGAGCCTTCTGATGGACATTGCAGTACGGCGCAATATCCGCCCACAGGGCCGATCTTTCGGCGCAAAGCGCTGGAAATCGGGATCAACCCCGAGGCTGCGCTTTACCTGCAATATGCAGGTAAACATTCTATTTTCAGTCCTGCCCTATGAAGTTCCAGCAACAAACATTTCTAGCATACAGATTCCAGAAAGCCAAAGCCCAGTTTATTATAAACCTTGTACGCACAACCTATGATCTTTTCAGTTATATCTTTATATTCCATCCCTTTGGCTTTCTGTCCCAAAAGATTAACATGATAAATCCTGTCCTCGGACCCGTCCTCTGACCCGGAAGGTCATCCGGACCTGAGGGTCATCACGTCATTCGACATGACAAGTCCTGTCAAATTCTTCTGCAATTGGTAGTCATATATTTTTCACACAAAAAATGTAGACTAAACATAAACACCGATTTTATCAACTTGTTTCAATTCAAATGCACATATCCGCCTTCCCCCGGATCTGCTGTCTTCCAGCAAGTAAATCCTCACGGAGAACCACAACTTCTTCACCCGCCAGCCTCAGAAAACACTAAAACCCCGAAATTTAGAGGAAAAACACATATTTCTTGAAATATAATGGACAAAAACTATTACACTTGATAGTTTTTCCGTGTTATTTAACATTTTGTATATGACTAAATATCCGGAAAACATTCTATTGAGCGTATGGCGCATAGCGTCTGAACACGCTGACATCGGCAGTTCAACCAGCGCCATTGCTTCGCTTCTTATTGAAAAACTGCCGGCCGAACAGTTCCTTGTCTGCGAAATTAATTCCTCGCAGAATCATCTCGAAATAATTACCGAAGGCTTACCCGGCAGGAAACGCACTTTGACCGGAAGTAAAATTGATTGTTCGAAAAATGAAATCCAAAAACTGCAGAAATGGCATACTCAGGGAAACATCCTCATCTGCAATACGCACACACCGCCTCTTCCGAAAGCATTCATGGAAACCATAACCCGGAAAAACACAACGTGTGATATCATGGCCGGCCCGATAGGCGGCCCGGACAACCTCAATGGCATTCTGATTTTCACATCGAAACCCAACTGCCGTTTCGACGCGAATCATCAAGCCTTTTTTAAAACATTGCTTGAACCCTTTTCAGTTGTACTGCAGAACGACCGCCGGCTTCGCGAGTTGTCAACATTCAGAAAAGCCGCTGAAGCGGACAAGCAATCCCTGCTTGCAAAACTTGGACGCGACAGGTTGACTGATGAGATAGTCGGCGTTGATTCCGGCCTGCACGAGGTCATGGAGCGCATCAAGCTGGTAGCCCGGTCAAACGCTCCGGTTTTGATTTTCGGCGAAACCGGTTCCGGCAAGGAGCTTATCGCCCGCGTCATTCACACGCGTTCACAGCGGGCAAACGGCGCGTTTATAAGGGTGAACTGCGGAGCCATTCCGCCGGAACTCATTGATTCACAGCTGTTTGGCCATGAACGGGGTGCCTTTACCGGCGCGGTAAAACATCACAAAGGCTGGTTTGAGCGTGCTGACGGCGGAACTTTGCTTCTGGATGAAATAGCGGAATTACCGCCCGCCGCACAGGTCCGCCTTTTAAGAATCCTTCAGGACGGCTGGCTTGAACGCGTTGGCGGCCATGAACCGATCAGGGTTGATGTAAGAATCATAGCCGCCACGCATCGTGACCTTGCGGCAATGGTGGCAGACGGCAAATTTCGCGAGGACCTATGGTACAGAATAGCCGTATTCCCGATTGTATTGCCGCCTCTGCGCCAGCGCCGCAAAGACATACCGGAACTGGCATGTCATTTCGCCAAACGCGCGGCAATCCGTTTCGGTCTTACACCCGTGATGCCGGCAAAAGAAGCTTTATCTCTGCTGTCATCATACGACTGGCCCGGCAACGTGCGCGAACTTGCTTCTGTCATGGACCGCGCGGCAATTTTGGGAAACGGTGTTTCACTTGAAATCGCCAAAGCTCTGGGTGTGACCCCGCAGGTTTCCGGCGCCGGAGCGCAGTACGGTCGGTCTGATTCAAAATCTTCCAACGTTCCGGTCCCGCTTGAAGAAGCCATCAGGCGGCATATTGAAACGGCATTGACGATCACCGGCGGTCAGGTTGAAGGCGCGCGCGGCGCCGCTTCTCTTCTCAAGATAAATCCAAACACATTGCGTGCTAAAATGCGTAAAATGGGAATAAACCGGCGGAAATTCAAGAACACTGATCCAGCCGCGTGACACAACAGATAGATGCTTACGACTTACTCGAAATCAAGCTTGTAGCTGTAAATTCCGTCATGCATTTCGCTGGTCATTCTGCAATCGCCCTTGTGTAAAACCATCTGCATGGGCTTGTTCTCGCAAAGCACTTCCGCCGTGAACCCGCCTATGCCATTCCTTTTGGCTATGCTCATCAGGTATTGCAGAAGAAAAGTTCCTATACCTGTGTTCTGCCAATTGTCATGCACGACAAAAGCGACTTCCGCTTTATTAGTTTTGGCATCCAGATAATAGCATCCAATGGCAATGATCTCTTCACCATGCGCTTCCGGCAGGGTGCCGACTATCGCGATTTCACTGCGGTGATCAACATAAACAAAATCCTGTATCTGCTTCAATGTCGGGCATTTTATCTCCGACAGAAAACGGTAGTACATGGTCTGCTGTGACAACGCGTAGAAAAGTTCCTTCATTCTTGGAACGTCTGTCGGATGAATGGGCCTGAAATTTACAAGCGTTCCGTCATCCAGCGTCATGCTTGTTTTTAATTCCGGCGGTCCTATATGAATTTTATTCCCCATGCCCGCCATTTCCGGCCGCACATACCTGGCTTTCACCGCTTCCTGTAGAAGATGTTCCCTGAAATCGGGATGAGCAATTGATATGAGCGCGATGGCCCGCTCCTGCACGCTTTTACCGTGCAGATAGGCAACCCCGTTTTCGGTTACCACATAATGCACGTCGCCACGTGTGGTAACAACACCGGCGCCGGGACTAAGCTGGGAAACAATTCTTGAAATATTCCCGTCCTTTGCAGTGGAAGGCAAAGCTATAATCGCCTTGCCACCGGGCGACCTTGCCGCGCCGCGGTTGAAATCAACCTGACCGCCGATACCCGAATAGAAACGTGTTCCGAGCGAATCAGCGCATACCTGGCCGGTAAGATCCACCTCAAGCGCCACATTAATGGCCACCTGTTTATACTGCTTGCTGATTATATAGGAATCGTTAACATATTCAGTGGGCCTGAACGAGAACATGGGGTTGTTGTCAATGTAGTCATACAGCTTGCGCGATCCCATGCAGAAACTGGCAACAATTTTACCGCGGTCCATTGTTTTTCTACTGCCGGTAATCACGCCTGACTCGATCATGTCTATCAGCGTGTCCGAGAACATTTCCGTATGAATTCCAAGATCTTTTTTGTCCTTTAGAAACTCCAAAACCGCCTGCGGAATGGTGCCTATCCCCAGTTCCAGCGTGGAATTGTCTTCAACCAGTCCGGCCACATACTCGCCTATTTTGCGCGTGACATCGCTGGGAACGGGCGGCTTGATTTCAATTATGGGCCTGTCAACCGGAACAAGAACATCCAGATCGTTAATATTGATAAAACTGTTTCCCTGTGTACGCGGCATCTGCGGATTTATCTCGGCAATCACCAGACTTGCGTTCTCGGCCGCGCTTTTCACAATGTCAACTGAAACGCCAAAACTGCACATCCCCCGGTCATCCGGAGGCGTCACCTGTATAAGAGCCACATCCAGCGGCAGCTGCCCGGATGAAAACAATCTTGGAATGTCCGAAAGAAAAATCGGAGTATAATCCCCCAATCCTTCCTGTATAATGCCTCTCACGTTTTCAGAAATGAAGAAACTGTTTACTCTGAACTTTTTCGAAAGCTTGGCGTCGGCGTACGGCGCATCGCCGGACGTAAGCAGATGCACAATCTCCGTATCGGCAAGCCTGTCGCTGGCCGCCACGAGAGCGCGAACAAGTTCACCCGGCTGAGCACAGCCGGTACCGATAAATATGCGCTTGCCCGGACCTATTCTGGAAACAGCCTGATCGGCAGTAAAAATCAAATCTTTGTACTTATTCCGCCAGTCTGCATCCCATGATTTTGACTTTTCCTTTATCATTGTTATTCCTTAAATTCTTTTAAGAGTAATACGCGCGTCAGCGGCAACAGATTCCTCACCCACCACTCCGACAATGAACGGATTTATATCCATCTCCGCAATCTCGGGAAAATCTGTGGCCAATTGACTGATACGCTGAAGCGCAACTGCAATAGCGGAAATGTCAACACTGGCGTGCCCCCGGGCCCCGGTAAGCAGAGCGTATGACTTTGTACTTTCCAGCATCTGCATTGCCTCGCTCTCCGTTATCGGCGCTATATAAAATGTGACGTCTTTCATTACTTCAACAAAAATTCCGCCCAATCCGAACATAAGCATCGGCCCGAACTGCGGGTCGCGCGTCATGCCGAGAATGACTTCCCTGCCGCGTTTGCACATTTTCTCGACATAAACCCCATCAATCCTCGCTTCAGGAAGATTTTCTTTTATTCTCAACATCATCAGATCAAAAGCGTCATGAACCATGTCGTATGAACTCAAATTCAACTTCACGCCGCCGATATCAGATTTATGTATTATGTCCGGAGATGAAATTTTCATTGCCACCGGCAGTCCGATGTTTTCAGCGGTTTCTATTGCTTCCTCACCCGTAGCCGCTATTGCTCCGGGAACAACATTGAAATTATACGCTCTTAAAATAGACTTCGCGTAAGCTTCACCAATCTGCATCTGATTCGTCCGCAAATGCCGGCTGATAATTCTTTCAACGCGCCTGCGGTTCACGGGAAATCTCGTAACCACTCTCGGCGGACGTTTTAGCCATTCCGAATAATCACACATCGCCTTTAACGCCGCCACGGCTCTTTCCGGTGACGGATAATCCGGCAGATTCGCCGCCAGCAGAGCGTCACGGCCCGGCATGACATCAAGACCGCCCATGAAAGAAACCAGAATCGGCTTTTTTCCCTTTGCGCAATTTGAAATTGCCTGCGCTGTTTCAACCGGCTTAGTCATGGCCTGCGGAGTAAGAATAACTATTATTGCATCAACCTCTTCGTCATCCTGCGCCGCTTCAACTGCCGCCACATACCGTTCGGGATCGGCATCGCCCAGAACATCAATCGGGTTCCCTACACTGGCCGCGGCAGGCAGTTTTTTCCGCAACGCCGTCGCGGAAGCCCAGGCAAGCCGGCAAACTTCCATTCCGGAAAGATCAACCGCGTCAGCCGCCATTATTCCGGGGCCGCCAGCGTTGGTAATAATTGCCACCCTCTTGCCCTTTGGCAAGGGCTGCATCATAAAAGCCATCGCATAATCAAATAATGCTTCGAATGTATCCGCTCTTATAATTCCAGCCCTCTTGAAAGCCGCTCCATAGGCAATGTCCGCACCTGCCAAACTGCCGGTATGCGAAGAAGCCGCCTGACCGCCCACCTGTGTAACACCGGACTTGAACACAATGACTGGCTTTACGGATGATGCCGCTTCAGCCGTTTTTATAAACTCATCCCCGGTTTTAATGCTTTCAAGATACCCGACTATAACCTTGGTATCCTCGTCCTTCGCAAAAGCCTCCAGAAAATCTATCTCTGACAAATCCGCCTTGTTGCCCATGCTGATAAGCTTCGCCAGCCCCAGATGACGCGAAGCCGCCCAGTCAAGAATCGCCGTACACAAAGCTCCGGATTGCGATATCACCGAAATTCCACCGGGCACCGGCATGTGCTTGGCAAACGAAGCATTCATCCTGTGATGCGAATTGATCAGCCCCAGACAATTGGGGCCCAGCAGACGCGCACTGCGGTTCGAACACATTTCCGTTATTGTTTTTTCAAGCTTAGCGCCTTCAGCTCCAACCTCCTTGAAACCGGCTGTAATGATGCAAATGGCTTTTATTCCGGCATCCAGGGAATTTTTTACAGCTTCCTCAATAAGCGCAACAGGCACCGCGATCACGCTCAGGTCAACCGGCTTGCCGTACTCCGCAAAACCGGGATAACATTTCAACCCCAGCACTTCTTCAGCCGACGGATTAACCGGAACAATATTTCCCTTAAACCCGCTCTCAATCAGATTGGCCACTATCTCGTGCCCGACCTTGCCGGGTTTGCGCGAAGCCCCGACAATAGCTATGGTTTCCGGTTTTAATAATGATTCCAGCATGATAGATTACAACCCCCTCAAAGATTTAATGCCCCGCCAACAACCTTCAGGCGTACATTGTTTGAATTTTCCCCAAAAAATTCAATTGCCATGCAGACTAACACAAATGAAAATTATAATGAAGTTTTTTCTGAACCATTTTCATCCGGATTGGCATTATGCTGGTATTTTATCGAATCAGCGCGGAAAAATCATCATCGCCACTATCTAACCTTGTTCTGTTCCTTGCGCTTTTTGATAATTTCCTCAGACAGCGCGAATGGCACCGTTTCGTAATGCTCGAATTGCATTGTGAACGATCCGCGTCCCTGTGTTAAGGTCCGGATGACATTTGAATATCCGAACATTTCACCAAGCGGAACCATACCCCGCAGAAGTCTCTGCGAACCCTTGTCTTCCATCACCTCGAGACGGCCCCGCCTCTGACATATTGAACCAGTCATCGCGCCGGTAAACTCCTCCGGACCCGTCACCTCAACAGACATCACGGGTTCCAGCAGTTGCGGATTCGCCTGCATGAACAATTGCCTGAAACACACCCTCGCGGCCTCCACAAAAGCATAGTCGCTGGAATCAACCTCGTGCGATGAACCGTCAAAAACCGTTACGCGCATGTCTATCACAGGATAACCTGCCAGGGGGCCCCTGACCATAGCAGCGATTACTCCTTTTTCAACTGACGGAATATATTCGGAAGGAACATTGCCGCCTCTTACTTCATTTACAAATTCAAAACCGCTTCCCGCCTTCAGTGGCTCCAAACGCAGGTATACGTGCCCGTACTGACCGCGCCCACCGCTCTGTTTGACGTGTTTATACTGACCTTCCACACCGTTCATTGACGTTTCACGGTACGCCACCTCAGGCCTGCCCACAATTGCCGCCACCGCGAACTCTCTCTTCATCCGCTCTATAAGCACTTCAAGATGAAGCTCGCCCATGCCGGCTATGATCGTCTCTTCCGTTTCTTCATCAAAGCCGACTGTAAAAGTCGGATCTTCATCAACCAGATGCCGCAATGCCGCACCCATCTTCTCGCGCTCCTGCCGGCTTTCAGGCTTGATGCTGATAGACATGACTGGCGACGGAAATTCTATAGACTCAAGCACAACCGGCTTTTCCTTACAGCAAATCGTGTCGCCCGTACGTGTATCAGAAAGGCCGACAACAGCAACAATATCACCGCACACCGCCTCTGCAAGACCCTCCTGACGATTCGCGTGCATCCTGATAATCCTGCCTATTCTCTGCTGTTTATCACGACTGCTGTTTAAAACAATCGCTCCGGTGGCAACTCTGCCCGAATAAATACGCAAAAATGTCAGCTTGCCGGCATGCCGGTCGGATACAGTCTTGAAAGCCAGCGCCGAAAAAGGTTCATCAATGGAAGGAGCTCTCGTCGCCGGAACTTCACCTTCATCATAATGAGCATGTATGATCGGAGGTATATCAGCCGGAGACGGAAGAAAATTAACAACACCATCCAGAAGCCATTGAATTCCTTTATTCTTGAACGCGGACCCGCAATAAACCGGTACAACCCGCCGCGCGATTGTCGCCTTGCGGATTATTTCCAGAATCTCAGATTCCGTCAAATCGCCGGTATTAAGAAATTTTTCAAGCAATGCGTCATCCTGCTCAGCGCTTTTTTCCACAAGATTCGCGCGCCACTTGACTGCCTTCTCCATTTTATCGGCTGGGATTGCCTCCTCTCTGAACTGCTTTCCCTGCGCGTTCTCATCAAAATAAACAGCTTTCATCGTAACCAGATCAATGATGCCCTCCAGCTTTTCCTCTTTGCCTATCGGAACAACCATAGGCACAGCATTGCCACCAAGCTCCTTCTGTATTTCTTCAACCACGGCAAAGAAATCCGCGCC
>JBFZFB010000002.1:0-3010 GCA_041306605.1 Lentisphaerota bacterium
ATGGATATCCGGTTTGATTGCCCTTGCCGCGGCAATTACTTTTGCCCAGCGAGGCTTCATTATTTCGCGCCACAGGTCGGGCTGGAACATCATGGCATTTTGATTAGCCACATCGTCGCCCGTGGCGATGCAGTCATATCCGGCACGAGCCGCTGCCTGCGCCGAACGGTAATTGTTTTCGCAGAAACGGTCCAATAGCAATTCCGCCCATTCGCGTTGAGTGAGCAGATCCATTAGAAATGCCTCGTAACCTCTTACCTGCCATGCGTTTTCATACATGTGGCCGATAAATACTTGACTGTATTCACCTTTGCTGTGCGCTTTCTTACATTCCTCACGCATTTGGTCATCAAGCCAGGTTTCATTACTCGCTATGGGATACTTTTCAATTTCCTCAAACGAGGAAGCGTTTTTTAACGGGCTGATATATTCAGTGAAATGGTAAAAACCATGTTCCAGATGTCCGCATCCGTTGCCGTCTATTGAAAAGCCGTTCTTTCCGTTTTCATGATCCGGATGAAAAACGGAGTAATCGGGAAACTTGAAACCTTCAGGAGGGCGCAATCCGGCGCCTTGCGGATTGTCCATATCAAAGTATTTGTCAGGATCACAGCCGAGATGTGCTGTCAGTTTCTCGTGCATGGCTTTAACGTAACCTACTCTTCGCGGAACGCGGTCAACTTTTTCAAAATTGGCGAACGCCAGAAATCTTTCCCTTTTATTCATATTCTCCTTTTCTTTATCCTTGTTTTACGGTTTTGGGGTGTGAAGCTAACACAGGAAATCATACGTCCGCAAGAAATATGATTTTTATTGTAAAAACTGGTCTTCGTGTGTATGGAAACTGTGTCTGTATTTCAAGGGGAATACGCCAAAAAAGTTTTTAAAGGCACGGCTGAAAGCGTAAACGGTGTCATAACCGCACTGATATGCGATTTCGGTGATACGCATACTTGTTGTGGCAAGCAGTCTTGATGCGCGCATCATTTTGGCGCTCCGGATGTAAGCGCCAAGACTCATGCCGAATTCTTTCCGGAACAGTAATCTTAAGTGAGATTCAGATACATGCACCTTGCCGGCTAATTCGGAAATACTGATTGGGGTGTCAAGCGATTGAAAAATGGCGCGCTGGAGTTTTTCGAGAACTTCGAAACGCGATTCTCTGATTTGAACCAAATTGGAAGGGCTCCTGCCTGACTTCAGAGATGTGAGGCTTTCTTCAAGCAGTATATTTGTCCAGAGTGCGATACGGTTGGATCTGCCGGGTTCCTGTGAATCGCTCAAATAATCCGTGAGAAATTCCCGCAGGACTGTGTCCATTCGGGCAGTGCGGAGGATGACGCGGTTTTGCAGATCGAGCAGGTGGTCATGCTTGTGCATATCGAAAGTTATGAACAGCCATCCCTTGGCGTTTTTCACATCAAGATAGTGGTGGGATTGGAACGGGAAAAATAGTATGGATTGTCCCTTGTCAAATTCCAACATATTCTCATCCAAGACTATGATGCCTCTTTCTCCCATATTCTGGATGAATACGAAACGCCGGTGTTTGGTGCTCTCTTCTCCGTTGGATGGGAAAATGTGCTCGTGGCAGAAGCACAGGATATTCTCTGGAATATAGAATTTCTGAGGTTGATGTCCTTTGAAATAATCTGATGGCAGGGGAATCTGCTTAAGTAATTCTTGAATAGACAAAGACAATTAGAACCTCCTTTTAATCCATTATTTAATCGAAATTGTTAAAAAGTTAATCAAAAACGGCATTTTTTATCAATCAGTTTTTGTGTATATTAACTCTTTGAAATTAGGAAACGTTGTTTCAACGCTTAGAAAAAGGGGCTGTATGGCTAAATTGGATATTGGTGTTTTGGTCAGTTTGAACGATGAACCGGAACCGGAAATAAAGAAAGTTGCAGATCTCGGATTGCATAGTTGCCAGGTATGTTCGTGGTCGCCTCCTGTGTGGACTGATAAGACTGGCGAGAAGTTGTTAGCGGCGTGCAGGAAATACAAAGTTAATGTTTCAACATTCTGGGCTGGTTATACCGGGCCTGCGACATGGAATTTTCTTGAAGGTCCAAGCACAATTGGACTTGTGCCGGAAAAATACCGTGCCGGCCGTGTGTCGGAACTTAAGCAGGCGGCGGATTTTGTCGCCAAGTTCAGTATGCCGTCCATTACCACACATGTTGGATTTCTACCTGAGGATCCAAACGATCTGTTGTACATTGGAGCGGTTAAAGCTCTTAAGGAGATTGTGGCTCACTGCAAAAAGCGGGGTATAGGTTTTCTGTTTGAAACAGGACAGGAAACTCCGGTAAACCTGCTGAGAACCATTGAGCGAATCGGTATGGACAATGTCGGCATCAATTTAGACACGGCTAATCTGATTCTTTACGGCAAGGGTAATCCGGTTGACGCGGTTGATGTCTTCGGTAAATATGTCCGTGATCTGCATGTTAAGGACGGCATGTATCCGACAACCGGCGATGATCTGGGTCATGAAACTCCATTGGGGCAGGGTAAGGTTGATTTCAAGGCAGTGATCACCAAATTAAAGGCGGTTGGCTATAAAGGGCCTCTTACGATTGAGCGTGAATGCAGTGGTGAACAGCAGATTGCTGACATAAAAAATGCGATCAAACTGCTTGATCCGTTACGATAACAAATAAAGGGGTGCGGATATGACTATGCTGAAAGTAGGCGTGGCCGGTGTTGGCGGACTTGGCAAGGTTCATCTTGGTTCTTTATTGAAATTTAAGGATAAAGTAAGGGTGGAAGCGTTGGCGGATCCTGTTGCCGAGCGGCGGGCAGGGAAGAATCTTACGTCGGAAACGTTGAACATAGACCTGAACAACAAGCAGGCGGTCAGTGTTGATTCCGTGCGGAGCTATGACGATTACAGCGGTCTGTGTCTTGATCCGGATCTGGACATGGTGGTTATAGCGATGCCGACTGATCTGCATGCGCCCGGCGCTATCATGGCGCTTGAGAACGGGAAACATGTTTT
>JBFZFB010000003.1:0-15529 GCA_041306605.1 Lentisphaerota bacterium
CAGCCCGCGCGCCTATCAGCTCCACATTATACCGCTTCAGCACCCCGCTCTTGTGCAACTCCATCGCGAGATTCAACGCCGTCTGCCCGCCAAGCGTCGGCAGTAAAGCATCCGGCCGTTCACGCCTTATAATCTCAGCAATAATATCCCTGTTCAGCGGTTCTATATAAGTACGGTCGGCAAACTCCGGATCGGTCATGATCGTTGCCGGATTGCTGTTCACCAGAACAACTTCATACCCCTCCTCTTTCAAGGACTTGCAGGCCTGCACTCCCGAGTAATCAAACTCACAAGCCTGACCGATAACTATAGGACCGGACCCTATCAGCAATATCTTCTTTATGTCGGTTCTCTTTGGCAATTTTTACCCCCTGAAATTATTATTTCCCCTGACGCCGCGCTTTCATGGCGGCAGATATAAATTCACGGAACAACGGATGAGCTCTCAACGGCCGGGACTGAAATTCCGGATGAAATTGGCACGCTACAAACCACGGATGATCCGCCAGCTCTATCATTTCAACAAGATTCCCGTCTCGAGACCGCCCTGATATGACAAGCCCCGCTTTTTCCATTGCATCAATATATTTATTATTAAACTCATAACGATGCCTGTGCCGCTCCGATATCATTGAACTGCCATAAGCTTCTAATGACCGCGTTCCCGTCTTCAGCGCGCACTCCCATTCACCAAGCCGCATGGTTCCACCCTTGTTGATCACCTTCTTCTGCTCTTCCATGAGATCAATCACCGGATAAGACGTGTTTTTATCAAATTCTGTGCTGTTGGCGCCTGCCATCCCGCACACATTACGGGCAAATTCCATTACCGCGCACTGCATGCCCAAACATATTCCCAGAAACGGAATGCTCTTCTCTCGGGCATATTTGACAGCTTGAATCTTCCCCTCGACACCACGGTCACCAAACCCGCCGGGAACCAGAATTCCCCCGACACCCGATAAAAGTTCATCAGCACCGCGCTTTTCAACATCCTCCGATTCCACCATCCGCACCTTGACCTTAACATCATTTGCCACACCGCCGTGAACCAAGGCTTCATAGATACTTTTGTAAGCGTCTCTTAAGCTGATGTACTTTCCGACAACGGCTATTTCCACCTCTCCCGACCCGGGCTCAATGATCTTTCTGACCATTGCCTCCCAATCACGCATATCCAGACGCTTGACATGCAAGCCCAGCATTTCAGCGATATAAACATCCACATCCTGCCTCGCCAGCTCAAGCGGAACTTCGTAAATGGAATGCTCGACATCCTTTTCCTCTATCACAAGATTGCGCGCAACATTGCAGAACATGGCAAGTTTATCCTTGTGCCCCTCCTCCATTGAGCGCTCACATCTGCATACCAGTATGTCGGGAATAATACCGATAGTTCGCAAGATGCTAACCGACTGCTGAGAGGGCTTTGTTTTCATTTCGCCCGCCGCTTTAATGTACGGAACAAGAGTAACATGCAGAAACAAACCATTTTCTTTACCGATTTCCTGCCTGTACTCACGAATAGCCTCCAGAAACGGCAAAGATTCTATATCGCCAACAGTGCCGCCTATCTCTGTCACTGCAACATCCACATTATCAGCGTCCAACTTGCGTATGGCATCTTTGATCTCATCAACCACATGCGGTATCACCTGCACAGTCTTGCCAAGATATTCGCCCGCCCTTTCACGGGAAATCACCGAACTGTATATCCGGCCGGCTGTGTAATTGCTGACCCTTGTGCAATCCACATCCGTGAATCTTTCATAGTGACCTATATCAAGGTCCGTCTCGGCCCCGTCTACAGTAACATAAACCTCGCCATGCTGATAAGGCGACATGGTGCCGGGATCAACATTCAAATATGGATCCATCTTTTGAAGCCGGACTCGATATCCGCGCCGCTTGAGCAGAAGCGCCAGCGACGCCGCTGTAAGCCCCTTGCCCAGGGATGATACCACTCCGCCTGTCACAAAAATATGTTTTGTCATTTTTTCACACCTCTATAGTCGGCCCGACCCTTGGGATACCGATGGTAACAACCAAATTCACCATCGTCAAACATAAAACCAAAACTAAAAATCCAGATTTAACTCCGCTTTTTGCGATTCCAACGCAAGCTTGCCGCTTACCGAACTTACATCAACCGCGTATACACCGGTAAAACAAGCCGTGCAAAAATCACCCTGACTTTTGAAAGGTGCAAGCAGTCCTTCAAGACTTAAATACCCCAGAGAGTCGCACTCCATGAACTTGCGAATACCTTCTATATCATGCGCGCCGGCTACAAGCTCATCTTTGGTTGGAAAATCTATACCGAAGAAACACGGAAATCGCGTCGGAGGACATGAAATTCTGACATGCACCTCTTTGGCGCCGGCTTCGCGCAGACTTAATATCCGTCTCTTGGCAGTATTACCGCGTATAATGGAATCATCCACCACTACCACCCTCTTGCCCCTCACAACTTCAGGCAGTAGCGCAAGTTTCATATCAACGCTGGTAGCCCGCTTGGCTTCTTCGGGCATTATGAACGTACGGCCGACATAATGGTTTCTTATAAATCCAAAATCCAGAGGTATGCCGCTCCGGCGGGCAAAACCGAGCGCCGCCGAATTACCGCTGTCTGGAATGGCAATCACCACATCGGCATCAACCGGATGCTCCTCTGCAAGCCGCATGCCATATTGCAGGCGCACATTATGAACATTGTGCCCGAAGACAATACTGTCCGGCCGCGCAAAATAAACCATCTCAAAAACACATTGCGCAAGATGGTCATCCTTGTTCTCCGCAAAGAACGAACTTCTCATACCTGCCTTGTCAACCACAACCAGTTCGCCGGGCTCAACATCCCTGACATACTCAGCCCCAACCTGATTCAACCCGCAGGTCTCGCTTGAAAATACCCACGCGTTTCCAATCCTGCCTATGGATAAAGGCTTGAACCCAAGCCTGTCCCGCGCCGCCATCACGCAATTCTTCGTCATCATCAAAAAGGAAAACGCGCCGCACAACTCACCTAAAGCCCTCGCCACACGACGCGGCCTGGATCTGAACATCGGATCAGCAAGCAGATGAACAAGCACTTCACTATCGGTACTCGTCTGAAATATCGCGCCTGCCTCCTGATACATGCGCCTCAAACTCATAGCGTTAGTCAAATTGCCGTTATGCGCCACAGCCCATATTCCATCAACACATTCAACAACAAGCGGCTGAACATTCTGCATCCGCGTGGATCCGGTAGTGGAATAACGAACATGCCCTATACCAAGATTACCCGAAAGTTCCGGCCACGATGTTTTCGAAAATACATCTCCTACCAACCCCTGCCCTTTGTGCGACCTTACATCCGTACCGTCGGCAACCACAATACCGGCCGCCTCCTGCCCGCGATGCTGAAGCGCAAACAACCCCTGATAAATCAAAGGAGCGCAATCATCCATCCCGTAAACACCAAATAAACCGCACGATTCTTCCGGCTTTTCATTGTCAGACTGCAGATTTTTATCATGCGCAATATTCATATTCACCTCCTCAAATAGCTAATAATTTCCGCTGCGGTTTTTCGACCATCCGCCATAGCGCGCACCACAAGTGACTGCCCCGTCACAACGTCTCCTGAAGCGAATATACCTCTGACACTCGTCATCTTCCGCTCGTCAGTACGCACGCTGCCTTTCGCATTAAGCTCAACTCCTAATTCACTTACCAATTGCGCCTCACCAACACTAACAAAACCCATAGCAAGCAGAACAAGTTGTGCATTTATTTCAAATTCACTACCGGATTTCTCCCTGCATTCCATCCTTCCGCCGGACCCGGTCCACTCAAGTTCCACACAGCACACTTTCTCAACATGATCCCGGCCTTCAAATCTCTTCGTGCCGGCAGACCAGCGCCGCTCGCCGCCCTCTTCATGACTGCTTGAACTCCGCAACATGTTGGGCCACATCGGCCACGGTGTCTCCGGCGCCCTCTCTTCAGGCGGTCTGGGCATAATCTCCAATTGACACACGCGCCGCGCGCCCTGTCTTATGGCTGTACCCACACAGTCCGAACCTGTATCACCGCCGCCAATGACCACGACATCTTTGCCATGCGCATCAATATTATTCTCCACCTGCTCACCGGCGTTCCTGCGGTTCTGACGTACAAGATAATCCATCGCAAAATGAATACCGTTTAAAGATCTTCCGGGCACATTCAAATCCCTTGGCTCTCTGGCTCCGGTAGCCATGCATATCGCGTCAAACCTGTCTTTTAAATATCTGTAAGAAATATCACTCCCAACTTTGACACCACATTCAAATCCGACACCCTGCTTCTTCATCAAATCAATGCGCCTGTCTACAATTCCTTTATCCAGCTTGAAATCCGGTATGCCGTAGCGGAGAATTCCACCCGGCTTTTGTGCGCTGTCAAAAACCATCACATCCACTCCGGCCTTGTTCAACACATCCGCCACCACCAGTCCGGCCGGACCAGCACCAATAACCGCAACCTTCTTCCCCATGCGTTTGACCGGAACCTTGTCTGAAATATAACCTTCCGCAAACGCTTTCTCTATCACCATGATCTCTATCTGTCTTATCGTCACAGGTTCATCATTTATACCCAGAACACAAGCCGCCTCACATGGCGCCGGACACAGCCGCGCTGTAAACTCAGGAAAATTACTCGTACTCTGCAGCAGCTCATAAGCATCACGCCACCTGCCCTGATACACCAGATCGTTTATCTCCGGTATCACATTCGATAATGGACACCCGCATCCGTGGCAGAAAGGTGTTCCGCATTCCATACAGCGTGACGCCTGAACGGCAATAGCGGTTTCATCCGGCATAAGCTCCACCGGCTTGAAATCAGAAACACGCTCCTGTACCGGCCGGTAACCCGGCACTTCTCTTTTGTGCATCAGAAATCCGCCTGCTTTCCCCATAAATCCTCCTGTAAATCCGCTACCACTGCGCCGGTGCAATCCTGTCGGTTATCTCATCTTCCTTCATCATCTGCCCTAGAGCACGGCGATATTCCATCGGGAACACCTTGACAAATGACGGCAGACAATCGTTCCAGTTATCAAGAATATGTTTCGCCTTACGGCTCCCTGTATATTTCAAATGCTTTTCCACCATGGATCTCAATTCATCAATATCACGACGCTGTACAACCAGCTCAAGATCCACCATTGCAAGATTACAACGGGCATCCAGCAACGATTCAGGATCAAACACATAAGCAATTCCGCCACTCATCCCGGCAGCAAAATTAACACCTGTCCGGCCAAGAACCACAACACGGCCTCCTGTCATATACTCACAACCATGGTCCCCGACACCCTCCACCACAGCTACCGCCCCGCTGTTGCGAACCGCAAAACGTTCTCCCGCAGTCCCGTTAATATAGACCTCTCCCGATGTCGCTCCGTAAAGAAGCACATTCCCGCAAATTGTGTTTACGGAAGGATCAAAATTAATACCTTCCGGCGGCGTAACAATAATCTTGCCTCCTGATAAACCTTTACCAAGATAATCATTGGCATCACCCTGAAGCAATAAAGTCATACCCCGGATCCCAAAAGCACCGAAGCTCTGTCCGGCACTTCCCTGAAAACGACACCTGATGGTGTCTTCCGGCAGTCCTTTGCCGCCATAACGGCGGGCTATCAACCCGGAAAGCCTCGCACCAACCGTAAGATTGACGTTGCGTATGGACATGACCATTTCAACCGGCGTCCCATTTTCAATCGCACCCCGCGCCATTTCAATAAGCTTCACATCAAGCACGTTAGCCGCATCAGGAACCCGCCCGGCAGAACAGTACGCAGGGCCCCCGGAGATTTTCCCGAACCGGTTGAAAACTTTCGAAAAATCCAACCCCTTCGCCTTCCAGAAATCAACAGCCGGATTAACATCAAGAAGATCCGTCCTTCCAATCATCTCTTCCATTTTCCTGAAACCAAGCCGGGCCATGTACTCTCTGACCTCCTGAGCCATCATCCGGAAGAAATTTATCACATATTCAGGCTTACCGCTGAAACGCTTTCTTAACTCAGGATCCTGCGTCGCTATGCCAACCGGACAGATATTTTCATTGCATTTCCTCATCATCACACAGCCGCAGACAACAAGCGGCGCCGTCGCAAAGCCGAATTCCTCAGCGCCAAGCAGAGCCGCCATAACAACATCACGCCCGGTTTTAAGCTGACCGTCAACCTGAACACGTATCCGGTCCCTCAACCTGTTCAGCATAAGCGTCTGATGCGTCTCGGCCAGCCCCAGCTCCCATGGGGCCCCCGCATGCCGTATCGAAGATAACGGCGACGCGCCAGTCCCGCCGTCATACCCGCTGATAAGAACCTTGTCGGCCTTTGCCTTCGCCACCCCCGCGGCAATAGTGCCAACCCCAACCTCGGAAACCAGTTTCACCGATACACAGGCATCCGGATTAATACTCTTCAAGTCAAATATGAGCTGTTTGATATCCTCTATTGAATAAATGTCATGGTGCGGCGGCGGAGATATCAACGTAACACCCGGGGTTGAATGACGAACCTTCGCTATCTCAACATTCACTTTGTGACCCGGAAGCTGACCGCCTTCCCCGGGCTTGGCGCCTTGCGCTATCTTGATCTGAAGTTCTTTCGCGTTTACAAGATATTCAGCCGTAACGCCAAACCTGCCGCTGGCAACCTGCTTGACCGCACTGCAGCGGTTGTCTCCATTCGGCAGCAGCTTGTACCTTTCAGAATCTTCACCGCCTTCCCCGCCGTTACTCATTGCGCCAAGCCTGTTCATCGCCACAGCCAGAGTCTCATGCGCCTCGCGACTGATGGAACCGAAAGACATCGCGGATGTAACAAACCGTTTGACTATTTCATCAACAGGCTCAACTTCGTCTATCGGCACCGGATGTGTTGTCTTGAAATCAAACATCCCCCTGAGTGTGCTCAAACAGCGTGTCTGATTATTGATCAGATCCGCATACTCGCGATAAGCCTTTTCATCATTCAGCCGTGTTGCCATCTGCAGTTTGCTGATGGATTCAGGCGTCCATAAATGACGCTCCCCGTCTTTTCTGTAGCGGTAGCTCCCGCCGCTCGACAGCATCTTGACGCCGCCTGCGGCATAATCATAACGAGCCTTCACCTCTTCCGCAATTTCATCAAGCGCGATCCCGCCTATCCGTGATGATGTTCCACTGAAATAGCACTTAACCAGATCATCATTCAGACCGATCGCCTCAAACACCTGCGCCCCGCGATAACTGCGCAAAGCCGAAATACCCATTTTGGACATTATCTTGCGGAGACCGCTGCAAATCGCCGCAATATAGTTCTCTATGGCAACCGCCGGGGATACACCATGATCAACAATACCCCTCGAAACAAGATCCGCCACAGTTTCAAATGCCAGATATGGATTAATCGCCGTGGCACCATAACCCAGAAGCAAAGCAATGTGATGCGTCTCCCGGGCCTCACCGGTCTCGACAATAAGTCCAGCACTCGTTCTCAAACCTTTTTCTATCAGATATTGATTCACCGCCGATACGCCAAGAAGGGCCGGTATCGGCATCTCACCCTGATCAAGGTCCCTGTCGCTAAGTATTATAAGTCCAAAACCATCATAAACCGCCCGCTCCGCTTCCTCGCACAGTTTATCAAGCGCGCGCTTCAGTCCGGCTCTGCCGCCGTCCACCTTGAAACCAAGCGGCAGAACCACAGGCTTGAGCCCCTCTATCGCAAGCTGTTTCATCCGCTCAAGATCATCGTTGGAGAGAATGGGATGCAGTAATTTTACCAACCGCGCGTTAGCCGGAACCTCCATGAGAATGTTCGCCGTGTTGCCTATAAAAGTCATCAGCGACATCACAAGCTCTTCCCTGATCGGATCTATAGGCGGATTGGTTATCTGCGCGAACATCTGTTTGAAATAGGAATAAAGCAACTGTGGTTTCTCTGAAAGAACTGCCAGCGGCGCGTCAAATCCCATGGAGCCAACCGGCTCACCGCCTTTGGCCGCCATCGGAACCAGAATCAAATTTATATCCTCCCTCGAATAACCGAATAATTTCTGCCTGTATAAGAGCGTGTCGGCATCCGGACTAACCGGCGCCACATCTCCAAAGAAACCTCTCAGCTCTATCTTGTTTTCATCTACCCATCTTCTGTAAGGGTTCTTCCTCGCATATTCGGTTTTTATCTCCTTGTTCTTTAAAACACGTTTTTCTCTGAAATCAACCAGTATCATTTCACCCGGACGCAAAGCTCCGTGTTCCTGTATTCTATCCGGCGCGAAATCAATTACACCTGTCTCAGAAGACAGAACCATGAACCTGTCTTTTGTTATTGTATAACGGCACGGACGCAAACCGTTCCTGTCCAGTAATGCACCGGTTATATTGCCATCGGTGAAAGCAACCGCCGCCGGCCCGTCCCACGGCTCCATCAAACCGGAATGATATTCAAAAAAACCCCTCAAATCAGGACCAATAGGATACTGCGCACCCCATGCCTGCGGTATCAACATCATAAGAGAGTGCGGCAAATCACGGCCGACCATTGTCAACAACTCAAGAACATTATCCAGATTAGCGGAATCACTTCCGCTCTCATCTATAACCGGAAAAAGCTTCTTGATGTCCTGCCCGAATAACGGTGACTCAAGACTCCGCTCGCGGGACCGCATCTGATGACGATTGCCCCGCAATGTGTTTATCTCGCCATTGTGCGCCAGATACCTGAACGGCTGAGCCAGCTTCCAGGACGGAAATGTGTTCGTACTGTAACGCTGATGAACAACCGCGACTGCGCTCGACATTTCAGGATCATGCATATCTTCAAAAAATCCTGATATCTGAGCACCCATCATCATGCCTTTGTAAACCATCGTCCGGGAAGATAAACTGCAGATGTAAAAACGGTCTCCAGTTTTCAACTGTTCATTAACACTGCGTTCAATTACACGACGAATAACATACAACTTCCGCTCCAAATGCTGAGGCGGAACACCACATGGATCAATAAAAGACTGCATGATTACCGGCATGGACACTCTGGCTGTAGCCCCTAAAACACCCGGATTAACAGGCACATTCCGCCAGCCAAGAACTTTCATTCCTTCTTCCGCAACAGAACTTTCCATTATGCTCCGGCAGCCGGCCCGCAAATCATCGTCATCCGGTAGAAAAACCATCCCAACCCCGTACTCCCCGCGACGAGGCAGATTAATTCCAATGGAAAGACACTCCCTGCGCAGGAAAGAATCCGGTATCTGTATCAATACGCCGGCTCCGTCACCCGTCTCCGCATCACTGCCGGACGCCCCGCGATGAAGAAGATTAACAAGAACCTCTATACCCTTAAGAACAACCTCATGAGATGGGCACCCGTCAATGTCGGCAACAAAACCGACACCGCACGCGTCATGTTCATACGACGGATCGTACAAACCTGTTTTAACCGGCGCAAACACCCGATGCCCCAACTGGCCATCTTCATCGGTATTATTCATCTGCATTTCACCAGACATAGCCCACTCCAGTCATCATCAGTACATGAACATCATTTCGGCATAAGTAGGCAACGGCCACAATTCGGAAGGAACAAGTCCTTCCAGATGATCAACAACACGCCTCAACTCCAGCATTTTCGCCAAAACCTTATTCTTGTTGCTGGATTCCTCCATCTCAGACAGCTCTCCCGCAACAATCAGTATCCTGTCTGTCTCGCGGCATATTTCAGCAAGAAGCTTCTTTGTGGCCGGATTTTTAACGCCAGCGGCTTTCGCCGCTTCAAGCGATTTCAACAGTTTCTTCTGATACTTCAATGCCGCCGGCACAATCTGCGTCATCGCAATATTCTCAGCGCAACGCGCTTCTATGGTTACTGTTTCGCCGTATGTTTTTTGATACACTTCATGCCGGGATCTGGCCTCTCGCTCCGACAAAACACCATATTTCTCAAAAAGATTTATGGCCTTGCGCGAAACAATGGCCTTCAACGCCTCCGGCGTAGTCTTCATATTGGGAAGCCCCCTCTTGGCGGCTTCCTTCTGCCAGGCTTGAGTGTAGTTATCACCATCAAACAAAACCCGTTTGTGCTTTTTAACTATGTTCTGCAAAATCTCCTGTAATGCCTCATTAAATCCGTCTTTCTCCGTGCCGGCGCTTTCTAATGATGTACAAATCTCGTCAAGCGTTTCTGCAACAATAGTATTAAGAACCACGTTAGCGCCCGCACAGCTTTGATTGGAACCAACCGCGCGGAATTCAAACTTGTTGCCCGTGAACGCGAACGGCGAAGTTCTGTTTCGGTCAGTCGCATCCCTCGGCAGAGACGGCAGAGACGAAACTCCTATCTTTATCGTTCCACCATTCTTGGAACTCTTGGTCCGCCCTTTCTCCAACTGACCAATAACATCCGTCAACTGATCACCAAGGAATATTGATATGATCGCCGGAGGCGCTTCGTTGGCGCCAAGCCTGTGATCGTTTCCGGCCGACGCGACAACAGCCCGCAATAAGTCAGCGTGCGTATCCACAGCCTTCATCAAAGCGCAAATAACTGTCAAAAACTTGGCGTTTTCATGCGGATTATCTCCCGGTGTAAGCCAGTTTTTGCCATCAGGCCCGACAATAGACCAGTTATTGTGCTTGCCGGATCCGTTCACGCCGGCAAATGGTTTTTCATGCAGAAGACAGGCGAATCCATGCCTGTCAGCCACCTCGCGCAGAACATCCATGGTCAACATGTTGTGATCAACAGCAAGATTTTGCTCCTCAAAAACCGGCGCTATTTCAAACTGCCCCGGACACACCTCGTTATGCCGGGTTTTTGCCGGTATCCCCAGCCTCCACAATTCCTTGTCCAACTCGTACATGAAGGACATTACCCTGCTCTTGATAGCGCCAAAATAATGATCCTCCATCTGCTGATGCTTCGCCGGTGTCCGGCCGAAAAGCGTTCTGCCAACCTGTATAAGATCCAGCCGCTCATTGAAAAATTTCTTGTCTATCAGAAAATATTCCTGCTCCGGACCAAGCGTCGCGCCTGCCCTGCTGCCGTTGGAATCAATATTGAATAATTTTGCCAGACGGCACACTTGCCCGGATAATGCGTCCATCGAACGCAGAAGCGGTGTTTTTTTATCCAGCGCCTCGCCATGATAAGCGCAAAATACGGTAGGAATACACAAAGTCGATCCGCCAATACCTTCTTTGATAAAAGCAGGACTTGTCGGATCCCATGCCGTGTATCCACGGGCTTCAAACGTCGCACGCAACCCGCCCGACGGAAAACTCGACGCGTCAGGTTCGCCCCTGATAAGCTCTGAACCGGAAAAGCTCGCTGTCGCGCCGCCTTCCCTGTCAGGCATTAAAAATGAATCATGTTTTTCCGCCGTTGCACCTGTTAATGGCTGGAACCAATGTGTGAAATGAGTCGCCCCTTTTTCCAACGCCCATGTCTTCATGGCATCCGCAACTTCATCGGCAATGCCTGCATCCAGCGTTGAACCCGAATTAATGGTTTTTACCAGTGAAGAATAAGCTGTTTCCGAAAGGTAATTACGCATCACCTTGGGCGAAAAAGCATTCTCCCCAAACCGCGCCAACAACATATTTTCCTTTGTTTCCATAATTTTCAGTCCTTTCTCTAAAACAAACCCCTGTAAATCGCATTATTATTGATATATAGACATACGCAAGAGCCATGCCAACATCACACCATGCCCCGCAAAACCAACCTTAAGTCATTGATAATAAACAAATTACAATTATATATTAAAAAAACATCCATTAACTGAATAATACATTTTTGTAAGCATGACCTTCTTAACAAGACAATATTGTTGTACTTGCTTTCGTATGGACAAATGTTCCCCTTTTTGTCAATATGTCTCTGTTTGTCCAATCCATAGGCATGAAAGACTATTAATTATGCAATTAAGTGTTAGAGAAGCGGCTAAATTGATGAATGTTTCTGAAAAAACCATCTATAGATGGGTAAACCAGAACAAATTACCTGCTTTCAAACTCAACGAACAATACCGTTTCAACCGTGCAGAATTGCTGGAATGGGCAATGTCCAGAAGAATTAATGTTTCTTCAAACATATTTTGGGAGCCGGATAATGGAAACACCCCTCTGCCCGGTTTATCAGAAGCTCTGAAAACCGGCGGCATTCACTACCGCATTGGCGGCACAAACAAGGAAACAGTGCTTAAGTCCGCTATTGAAGTCATGCCCCTGCCAGAAGAGGTGGATAGGTCTTTTCTTCTTCGTGTACTCGTGGCTAGAGAGACAATGGGCTCAACCGGCATAGGTGATGGGGTTGCTATTCCTCATGTGCGCAATCCCATTGTCATGCACATTCCTCGCCCAATGATAACACTGTGCTTTCTTGAAAATGCAATTGAATTCGGAGCTTTGGATGGAAAACCTGTGCACACAATTTTCACCATGGTCAGCCCAACCATATCCGCACACCTGAATCTCCTGTCTAAACTGGCATTTGCTCTTCGCAACACTAACTTTGCCGATGTGATCCGGTGCCAGGGAAGTCGTGAAGAAATTTTTGAAAGCGCTTTGGAAGCGGACAGTCGCGTATCACTTTGCACCGCCGCTAACGCGGAAGGAGGCAGCAAGACGTGATCTGGATTGAGGGAGCATTGGGAGTTCTGTTTGCAGGTGCATTCTTGTGTCTTGCCACAGCTGGACGGCCCTTATTAGCACGCAGGATAGGTCCATCTGTCACTGTTATTGGCTGTCTGCTTGGGATCAAACCTGTAATCATGGCCTTTCTTGGCAAATCCATTCCATCCCTGCATTTGCCATGGAATCTACCCTTCGGTTCTTTCATTATTGAAATGGATGCTCTCTCCGCTGTATTCGCCGCACCCATCCTTGTCATTGCCGCCTTAACCGCCATTTACGGCATGGAATATCTCAAACCTTTTGAAATAAAGAAGGATCTCTCCTCATCATGGTTTTTCTTCAACATTTTAATCGGCAGTATGCTGGTAGTTGTCATGGCTAAAAACGCTATGCTTTTTCTACTGGCATGGGAAATCATGTCGCTTGCTTCTTTTTTTCTGGTCATATTTGAAAATGAAAAAGAGAGTGTGCGTCACGCTGGATGGACATACCTCGTTGCAACACATATCGGAACCGCATTCCTGCTTGCGTTGTTTATACTTCTCGGCCGCCATGGTAACATATTGGATTTCAACAGTTTCTCTATAGCTAACGAACCCGGACTTGCCACAACCGCGTTTCTGCTGGCCGTGATAGGCTTCGGCACAAAAGCCGGCTTCATGCCATTGCATGTCTGGCTTCCTGAAGCCCATCCTGCAGCACCGTCTCATGTCTCCGCT
Organism: Lentisphaerota bacterium; assembly: GCA_041306605.1. Lineage (GTDB taxonomy): Bacteria > Verrucomicrobiota > Kiritimatiellia > UBA8416 > JAQBFJ01 > JBFZFB01. The sequence continues at coordinate 13,386 of JBFZFB010000003.1, forward strand.
ATCATGAGCGGCGTTATGATCAAAACAGGAATATACGGACTGATTCGCATCCTGACTATGCTGGGAACACCACCGCCGTGGTGGGGCTGGATGATAATAGGTATAGGTGCTGTGTCGGGCATACTCGGCGTTCTGTTTGCCCTGGCTCAGCATGATCTCAAGCGGCTACTGGCTTATCATAGCGTCGAGAATATAGGCATCATTGCACTCGGCATCGGTATAGGCATGCTCGGCATCAGCTATGGAAGTCCTGTTATGGCGTTTTTCGGGTTCGCAGGCAGTCTGCTTCATGTAATCAATCACGCCGTGTTCAAGAGCCTGCTGTTTATGAGCGCCGGCTCGGTTCTTCACGCTTCAGGCACCCGTGAAATAGAGCATCTCGGAGGAATGATGAAGAGCATGCCTGTTACTGCGTTGGTTTTTCTTGTCGGGTCCGTAGCTATATGCGGCTTGCCGCCGCTCAACGGATTCGTTAGCGAATTCATGATATATTTCGGTTCATTCACGGCTCTGGCGAAAAGCCAAGCCTTACCAACTGGAGGTCTCGCCGCCGGATTCATCTCCATTGGATCTCTGGCTTTAATTGGGGGATTAGCCGTCGCTTGCTTTACAAAGGCATTTGGCGTGATATTTCTTGGGGAACCTCGCAGTACTCATGCAATCCATACCCACGAAGCAGGCCCTGCTATGAAGATACCAATGATAATTTTGGCAATAGCTTGTGTTATAATTGGCCTTTCCGGTCCATTCGCAATGAGATTACTCGCATCTCCTGTTGAAGTTGTGATGGGTTACAGATCAGGAACGACATTAGAAATGATTCAAGCCGGAGAAGCGCTCCGTATGATTGCCATAATAGCCGCGGGCATCCTTCTGCTTTCAGGATTATTGGCCCTTATTCGTGCCCGCATCCTTTCATGCCGCTCCATTCACAATACTGTCACATGGGATTGCGGCTACGCGAAACCCACACCGCGCATGCAATATACCGCCTCTTCATTCGCCGATCCTATCACTCGCCTCTTCCGTGTATTCCTTAAAACCAGAAATAAATTCGAGCCTCCCAACGGATTGTTCCCTGCCTCGTCATCCTTTTCCAGCGAAACACCGGACGTTTACCGGGAACGCATGTACAAACCTGTGTTTTCCATGGTGGAAAACATCCTTGCCCGGTTCCGGTGGCTTCAACATGGCCGTCTTAATCTCTATATTCTGTGTATTGTACTCGGATTAATAGCAATCCTTGTATGGAAATTGAGGTGACATAAAGAATATGAAACTATTGCCAGTTGTTACAATGTTATCAGGTCTTCTTATGGCGCCTTTTCTTTTGGGCATAATTAACCGGACAAAAGCCATATTTGCAGGTCGACACGGGGCCCCACTGCTTCAAGCCTATTACGATCTCGGAAAGTTATTCCGGAAGGGCGCTGTTTACAGCCGCACAACCACCTGGGTTTTCCGATTCACACCGGTTATCTGTTTGGCATCAGTGATAACAGCGATGATATTGATGCCTGTCACAGGAGTTGCCGCCCCTGTTTCTTTTGCCGGGGATATGATCCTTTTCGCTTATTGCCTCGGCCTGATGCGGTTCTTCACCGTCGCAGCCGCTATGGACACTGGATCCAGCTTTGAAGGCATGGGCGCCAGTCGCGAGGTTCAGTTTTCAGCCCTTGCGGAACCCGCATTAATCCTCAGTCTTGCCGCTTTGTCACGGGCCACAGAATCAATGTCCCTGACGGGCATGTTCGAAGGTTTGACTAATGCGGTCTGGCAGACAACGGGACCAGCTTTGGCGCTCATTTCGGTTTCGCTGTTTATTGTATTCCTTGCCGAGAACGCTCGTATTCCTGTTGACGATCCCAACACGCATCTTGAACTAACCATGATTCACGAGGTGATGATCCTGGACTACTCCGGGCCGGATCTTGCTTTAATCCTCTACGGCTCATCTTTAAAACTATGGGTGCTTGGCGCGCTTATCGTTAACATATTTCTTACCTTTCTGGAATTAAGCGGCATTACCGCACTCTTCGGATTTGTCGCCGGAATGATCCTGCTTGCGATTGTCGTCGGCATCATTGAATCCGTCATGGCACGATTGAGCCTTCTTAAGACGCCTCAATTCCTTCTGGGGGCGG
>JBFZFB010000004.1:0-14382 GCA_041306605.1 Lentisphaerota bacterium
ATTTCTCCTTGTCGAAAACTCCATTAACCGTGAAACTTTTGCTCTTTTGTATAATCGATCCCACTTCTTTGCTGGAAGCAATCAAACCCAATTGTTGCGCAAGTTTTAATTCGGCAATTCGTTTCCATGTAATATTACGCAGTGTTTTATTTAACTCAGGCGAAAGGCCGGACTTGTCGCGCATTCCAAGCGCAAAAAATCTGGCCCTATTGAATTCTTCCGGCGACACATCCTGACCGTATACTCTGCCTTCCACTCTGTCATTACTACTGTCCTGATCTTTACTGGGCTGAAAATACCAGACAAACGAAATGCTGATAATAAAAACCAGAGCGGCCCAGACTATTCTGTTTCGTATCATTTTGTTGAATTTTGTTATAAGCATGCGAACAATCTTCCCTTTAAATAAAATGTAAACCCTCAAGCATTATTGCAAGGGGAGTACAATGATTTTCCAATAACACATTGCCCAAACAGATTAACGCTTTCCAACCGGCGTGGGCGTGGGGGCATTGCCACCACCACCGCCGCCACCACCATCCACATTTATCATTGTTTCTATTACAGACAACCATGCAGTTGTAGTGGTTGTAGTAGTAGTTGTTGTGGTGGTGGTTACAGCTGACCAAGGCTTACTCGGCTTCCGCATTGTCTTTGCTATCGCGGCAAATTCTTTCGCCGCTTCACCAACATCAGACATCAATTCAGCCCCGAGTATGGATTCCGGATTACTCATTGCCAGATTTCCTATATCTTCCTGCCCCGGCAATAAAGCTGCCAATGCCGCGTTCACAATATCAGAGTTTCCCTGAGCAGCTACTACAATAGCCGCTATGGCAACCGATGAATTATCAGCACCAACCGACAAAATAATGGCTTCTGCAATAGAAGTAGCGAAATCACCGCCAGCTCCTATTGCCGCTCCTACCAGCAAAGCAATTCTGCGCATTGCTTCTTCAGGGGTGCCGCCTTTTTCAACTGCGTATTTCATCATATTTTTAACCACATCAGAAGCTTCTGCTGAAGTTTCCGCCGCCAACAACTGCACCATGGCCTCGCGTACAGGATTTTCCGTGGACTGAGCATCCGTTGCACCGGAAGATTCGGTCGTATTCTCATCGTCAGAAGAGGGTGGGGGCGTAGATTCACCTTGTGATTCAGATGCTGTCGCTATTTGCTGTATTGCAGAATCAATTATAATTTGCCTCGCTTCTTCTGGTGTTATTTCACGCTGCGTAAGACCAGAACCTTCTGTAACCGAAATAGCAACACCCTGATTCACAATGTTCAACACAGTTTCCATACTGCCTGCCTGGCCAAGCGATTCACCCGGCAAAAGCACTTTATGAATTATAATACTCTTGCCTTCCGGCAAACCAAGAACATAAACATCTTCACCTTCCTGCGTAATCTTGAATCCTATATCGCAACCGCGAATACCAATTGTCGCCATCCGTGTCTTCACCTTAAAACGATTGGGATTTAATTCTGCTATCTTGCCTGATATCACCCGGAACACGCCTACGGCCAATTTTATTGAGAAATTAACAGATTTTTTATTGGGAGTGTAAAGATATTCATCTATCGTCATTTCGCTCGATTCGCTCTGAGAAACAAGAGAATCATCATTGAATACTATTTGTATTTTGGACTTCTCTTTTGTCACCACCTTATCATTAAGAAAAACCGGGGTGTTCATTTCCAGCGCTCTTTCCGTGCCATCGGCTGTTATAGCCACACACGTTCCCTGCAGATCCACTACCTTTCCTACCGGATCGGCGGCAAATGCCCATGATACAGTCATAATCAAAGCTAAAAATATTGTTACAATACTTGTTTTCATTCAGACTTCCCCCTCCGACATTTGGAGTAATATAGCTTTTCGATTTATTTTTTATTCAAGACAACACAAAAACATTTCTAAACAATCTTACCAATCATCTAGTATTATTATATTTCATCCAACCAAGAAGGAAGCTTCACATCCTTCTTTACTTTAGACGGCTTATCCGCGTTCTTTTCACGAATTGGCGACTGAGCAACAATTGGTTCAGGAGAGATATTCACGGCCTCTATGACATCCCAACTCGGAACCTTCTCGCTATAAGTTATGGCATCTTCAAGTGTACCTTCAGGCGATATAAGCAACAATCTGATAACAAGAACATTGGCCGCTTCCGATTTTTTGCGCCATATCTTTGCGACAGACCCTGGCTTTGTTTTACGTATTTCCTTTTTGCCTTCGGTGTTTTTAACAGCCAGATCAAAGCCGCCCTTAACATTCTTCAGTCTCACAAAACGTTTATCACGCGACCCCGTGGCGGACAATACATCACCCTTCGACATAGCCGCATCAAACCCCACACCAAACACATTCAGAGTACCATCTTTACATGTAACCAAAGACACCTTTAAATCCTCTTCATCACTTGACTCCACAAGAAATTTGGGTTTCAATCCTGCTGGTTCAGAAATAGATGTAACAGTTACGATCTGAAGACAATTGCCGCTTTTGGAAATATCATCATCAATTTCCACTTCCAGCTTGCCTGTATCCAGAAATATCATTCTCTTGTTTTTGTTTTTTCTATCTTGATCAACAGACACCATCGTATTATCCATAATCCGGCATACATTGCCTTCTGACAATACAATTAGCGCTGAAGAGTTTGTACCTGCAACAACCTTGCTGCCATAAGGATATGCTTTCCCCTCCGTGGCTTCGACAAACTGATTGCCGTCAGGAGCCTTGACGCTACAATCTCCTCTTAAATTTACCAGACAGAACATCGGGTCAAACTGCACCGCTAACGTCTTATTATTGAAAGTAACAAAAAACAAACCAGCCAAAGCTATTGCCGTCAATGAAGTTATTTTCACCAGAAATACCCTCTCTTATATACCTCTTTAGACACCCAAACTTGAAATAAGCTAACCCATCATTGGGTTAGGGTCAAGTCATAACACCAATTAGGAAGAGAAAATAAGGCAATAATTGCCGCTCCTTTCAGCTTACAACTTAGTTTATGCCAGAGGTCTATTTTGAATGGATTTTTCCTGCATCCGCATTTTTTTCAATATTTTACTTGATATTCAATTAAGATCTGTTGTAAAAGCGCTACTTTACAAGTTTTGGGGGGAGTTGTGTCTTGTTATGGCCTACCTGACAAAAAGGCTTATATAAAGATATTTTTACAATAGGAAATCTATGGCCAATTCAAAGTCAAGATCACAATACATGGGTAAACACAGCGCAAAGCAGAAAAAGAAAGCCTTGGTGAAAATTAAATCAAAGGATAAAAAGGCAAAAAAAACCCGCGATGTATTACCCAAGAAGAGCAAGGTTGCAAATAAAAAGAATCCTCCCGAAATAAAAACATCCAAACAAATTGAAGTAAAAGACTCCAAAAAGAAATCAAAAAAAGCTGGTTTCTCCAAGATAGATGATTTCTCCCGGGAATCATCCATAGCCACCCCGAAGGAAGATATAGCTCAAGACACTTTGCTGACTGCCGAAAAAACGCCTGACACCGAACCTGATTTTCAAGGTGATTCACCTGAGGAAATAACCACGAGACAAGTTGACCGCGAAGAGCGCAACGACAAACTCAAAGAGTTAATAAAACTTGCAGAAGAACAAGGTTATTTAACGTTCGATGATATAAATGAGATTATTCCAGAAAGTGTTGTAAAAGCTGATGACCTTGAGTCTTATCTTACAATACTCCGCGGCATGGATGTTGAAATCATCGAATCGTCATCTGTTGATAAATACAAAAAACAAGGCGAAAAAAGCACTAAGGCTGGAAAACCTTCCAAGTTGGATTTCTTCGATGATCCTATCCGTATGTATCTTCACCAGATGGGACAAGTTCCGCTCCTGACAAGGGAACAGGAAGTGGAAATCTGCAAGCGCATTGAAGACGCGGAAATTACCGTAAAAACAATATTCAATCAGATGGGATTTGCAGCCGACAAATATCTTGAACTCGTTAACAAACTTGAAACAGGCGGCGAGCGTTTCGACCGCGTGGTAACGGATAAATTTGTCGACAATAGAAACAGCTATTTTGCAGCCCTGCCTAAAGTCAAACGCGAAATCGCCAAAATCAGGGATAAAATTTTTGACATATTCAATCAAACATTGAAAACCAAAACATCCAAATCTGAATATACAAAAACCCAAAAAACACTCGATAAAACAAGAAGTCAAATCACAACGGCATTCGACAAATTGCATTTCAAGCAAAAGGTCATAGAAGCTATGGCTTCTGAATCAGAAACACTCATGAAAGACTTCAGTACTTCCATGAGTGATTTAGTCTTTCTGGAAAAACGCAGAAAGAGTGCTTCCCGGGAGCAGGCTATTGCTCTCTGCAAAAAGAAAATACGGCACACGGAGAAAATATCATGCATGTCATGCAGCATTCTTGTTCCTCAAATGAATAAGCTCAAGACTGCAATGCGCAAGGGACAACAGGCACGCACAGAAATGGTGGAAGCCAATCTTCGTCTCGTTATCAGTATCGTAAAGAAATACATGAACAGAGGATTGTCGTTTCTGGACCTTATACAGGAAGGAAACACCGGCCTGATGAAAGCGGTGGAAAAATTTGAATACAGACGCGGTTATAAATTCAGCACATACGCGACCTGGTGGATCCGCCAGGCCGCTACACGCGCAATCGCTGATCAGGCACGCACCATACGAATTCCTGTTCATATGATAGAAACTATAAATAAATTACTGCGCGTACAAAAGAAACTCGTGCAGGAACTTGGCCGTGAACCTACACCCGAAGAAGCCGCAGAGGAAATGAATCTGCCTGTAGAAAGAATACGCGCCGTCTATAAAATGGCTCAACAGCCTATCTCCCTGCAAAGTCCTGTAGGCGAGGGCGACGACGCTCATTTCGGAGATTTTATTGAGGATAAATCAGCAGAAAATCCTTCAGAAATGACTGCATACAGTATGCTGAAGGAAAGATTAAAGGATGTTTTGAACACTTTAACTCCCCGTGAACAATCGGTGCTGGATCACCGTTTTGGTCTCACGGACGGTTATTCGAGAACTCTTGAAGAAGTGGGCAAGCAGTTTTCGGTTACGCGCGAACGTATTCGGCAAATTGAAGCCAAAGCTTTGCGCAAACTCAGACATCCCACGCGAATGAGAAAACTGGAAGGATTTCTTGAAAGGAAGTAGCAGTCCGGTTTCCAAATCAAGAACCAGTGCGGCATACGATGCCGCCTTAACACTATGAGAGGAGAGGTATTGTAAGATGGATATCACCTATCTTTTTTCCGGAAAATCAGTTCTAACGGTTCCTGTCATCCTTGTTCTAGGATGGTTTATTATAGGGATACTGTTAGGCAGGCGCATCAGCGCAAAAAAACATAACCAATCTGACAATCGGCGGGAAAAGAGCCGATATGACAGAAAAAATAATGACGACAACATTGAGATATACGTTGGCAATCTGTCTTACGATGTTGACGAAAAGGATCTTAGAAGAGAATTCGAGAAATACGGCAAAGTTACATCTGCCAGGATTATCGAAAACAAAAGCAACGGAAAATCAAAAGGATTTGGTTTTGTTGAAATGCTTGACCAATCAGAAGCTACTGAAGCCATCCGTGCAGTAAATGGCAAGGAACTCAAAGGGCGCAGGGTAGTGGCAAATGAAGCCAAATCACAGGCAAGGAATGGCGGCTAAAAAAAACAGACGCGAACATAGCCATTCACAGAGACCGCACACAGGAAAAGTATGCATTGTACGTTCCGGTAATGGCTATGTTCTCGATGAAGCAACCGGCACTGAATTTTTTGTGCCGCGTAATGCAATTGGAACAGCTCTTAACGGCGACCGTGTTAACTTCGTTCCTTGCACGGAACAAGAATACGCATCCAGCAGACGTTCCCAAACATATACACGCCGATATCAACAAAAGAAAAAAAACGGCCCTTCCGCTAAAATAATAGGGGTGGAAGAACGCTGCAAACGCGATATCGTGGGTGTTTTAAGGAGAATCAGCTGCGGGTTGTGTGTCGTTCCAATCGACCAGTCTTATACCAAACCCTTTGTTGTAAGACATGTGAATGGCGGTGCAGTAATAGGCGACAATGTCATTGCCAGATTTGTCTCATGGCACGACCGCAACAAAGACCCTATTGCCGATGTCATTGAAACACTAGGCCATGCGTGCGATCCATCTAATGATACAATTCTAGTCATCCGCCAATATGGCATAAAAGACGAATTCCCTCTGGAAGTACTAAAGGAAGCAGAAACTGTTTCCGCGCTGTCGGATGACATAAGCAACCGGATGGATCTCAGAAACAAATTCATTGTAACGATAGATCCTGAAGATGCCCGTGATTTCGATGACGCGCTTTCTCTTGAAGTGCAACCAAACGGAGACCGCTTGCTGGGAGTGCATATCGCCGATGTAAGCCATTTTGTCAAAGAAAACAGTGCCATAGATATCGAAGCACAAGAACGCGGTAATAGCGTTTATCTCTGCGATAAGGTACTGCCTATGCTGCCGCAACAACTTTCAAACAATATATGCAGTCTAAAACCTAATGAGGATAGATTGACATTTTCAGCCCTGATCTCATTCAGCAAAACAGGCCGGGTGACAGACACACAATTCGCAAGAACACTTATCAGATCAAAACAAAGACTCACTTATGAAGAAGCCATGCGGATTATTGAAACACCTGACGATTCACCAACATCCACACTCCTAAAGGATTTGAATAAACTTGCCCAGCAACTTCGCTCTAATCGCTTCGCAAAACATGCGCTTGATCTTGATGTACCTGAATGCAAGCTTATTATGGGCCCTGATAATACTATAACTGGAATTAAGATCCTTAAGAATGATTTTTCCCATCAATTGGTTGAAGAGTGCATGGTTGCCGCAAACGAAGCTGTAGCGGTCAAGCTCGGCAACGCAGGTATCTCAACCTTATCACGCCTTCACGAATCGCCAAGCCGGGAAAAAATTACAGATCTTACCGCGGATCTCAAATCACTGGGATATCACCCCGGAGACCTGAATGATCCAGCCAATCTGGCATCCTTTCTCAGATCAATTAAAGATGATCCCTTGATTTATCATGTCAGGGTGGCTGTTCTTCGCAGTATGCAAAGAGCTGTTTACTCATCCAAAAAGCGGGGCCACTACGGGCTGGCAAAAGAATTCTATACCCATTTCACTTCTCCGATCCGGAGATATCCCGATCTTGTTGTGCATAGACAACTTGCGGCGTTACTTACACACGGCAAGAAACATCCATATCAGGAAAAACGGCTGGCGGCCATCGCTTCAAAAACATCTGAAACTGAACAAACCGCCGATCTCGCCGAAAGAAATCTGAACGAAATAAAGAAACTACGCATGCTGTACGAACAGGTGCAAAATAAAAAATGCGAAGTCTATTCTGCTGTTGTAATAAAAGTCACAAGCTATGGTGCATTTGTGGAGATTCCTGACTTTCAAATACAAGGGTTCATTCATATATCCAATATGTCCAGAGGATCATCCAGGAGCAAGGCCAAGATCCCGCGACTCTATAAGTTTGAACGCAACCAAAACACGATAAGAGCCGGAAATAAGGATGTTTACAAGATAGGGAAAAATGTCAAAGTGATGGCTCAAAACGTGGATTTGGATAACAGGCAAATAGATTTCATTCCCGCGCAATAGGAGAGTCTCTCGTGAGGAACTTCTGGAATTTGAAACACATACGAATTTTGTGCATCGCATCTCTGTTGTCCACAGTCGTTAATGTTGCGCAAGCCGTGGACCCTTGGCCCGGTGAATCATGGAGCGTTTCGAGCAACCTCACATCTCTAAGCCCCGCCGACATTGAATTCCCCATCAACCATGAATGGGACAGCAATCTAAGCAGTGCGTACTGGAACCCTTCTACCAGACGCCTGTGGCTATCCGACAACAACGGAGTGTTCTCTATGCTGAGAGAAAACGGCTCGGGCGGATTCATAAACGAGCGCAACTACAACGTGTCGGGCGTCTCAACGCAGAGAGATATGGAAGGTATCACACAAACGTTAGACACTAATCACGTGTACTTGATGCATGAACAGATGAATGTCATCCGTGAATACACGGTATCAGCCGGCACTGCGAACCAATCATGGAATCTTACTTCTCTTGTCGGAAACACGCAGAACGATGGGACGGAAGGCATCGCCTTCATTCCTGATTCGTGGCTTGCAACAAGCGGCTTCCAAGACGGAAACGGTAACCTTTACACCCAGAGCGTGCACGGCGTGAACGGTCTCGGCGGCATTATGCTGGTGGCCGTTCAGCACTTCACAACCAATACCACGGGTTATGTCTATGCTGTCGATCTGAATACTAATGGTACATGGACAACGGTAGGTAAATATAAGACGGCATCTTGGGGCGATAGCTGCGATCTCGCCTTCGATGTATCAATCGGCAGGCTCTATATTCTCCATAACTCATCAACCAACAACACCTCCTTGACCAACATTCTCGAGATAACCGATCTGACCTCATCTCCGTATGGTAATGACCGGAAATTTACAACTCTGCAGGAATTCGAGGTGCCAAGTACAGATAACATCGAAGGCTTCGCCATCACGCCAGCCTTGACGTCGTCCAATACCATCGGTGACAGTTGGTGCTTCTTCACTGATGACAACGCCGTGGATGGAGCACTGCGTTGGTTCAAGCAACTGCCTTCTCCAATCGCTGTCTATACGGGTAACAACCAGTCCGCTCCTGTCTCAACGGCCGTGCCGGTTCCACCTTCGGTGCTGGTGCAAGACGCGTTTCATAACCCGTTGACGAACTTTTCCATCACGTTCACCGTGACCTCTGGCGATGGCTCCATCACCGGCGGGTCAACGACGACCGACACAAACGGCATCGCAACAGTCGGAAGCTGGACGCTTGGTTCAACCCCGGGTCCAAACACACTATCGGCCAGCGGAATTGGCCTGACCAACAGCCCCGTCACATTCACTGCCGCCGGCGCAGACTCAACCAAGAGCAATACGTTGGCAATCAGTGGCCCGGCTTACGGAGAATCCTGCCCGGCTTACGGGATTCACACAAACTACAACTGGACAATATTGACAGTGGCGGTGACAAACTCGCCGGCCATCGTTGCTGGTACCCAGTACGTATGCACGGCGGCCATCGTAACAGGCAATAGCTTCACAGCAGTCAGCGCCACCAATATCACCCTGATGCATACCAATAATGCAACGGTCACCTGGGTGTGGGCAACGAATTCGTACCTGTTAACGGTGCAGACCAATGGTGCCGGCGGCGGCACTGTGACGGGCTCAACCGGTTGGCTCACACCGGGATCCACATCAATCCTGACTGCAGCAGCTTCTCAGCACTGGCAATTTGACGGATGGAGCGGCGACACCAACGGATGGGAAGGCGCGGATAACGTGATCACCGTGGAGATGACCCGGGCACGGAGCATTACGGCCAACTTCGGGATCGATCAGCACACGCTTACGGTTGGTTCAGCGCAGGGCGGGGAATGGCCGGGCTCCGTGATAACCAACTACAACACGTTTATCGAGCAGTGGGTAACAAACTCGCCTGTCGCCGCCGGGGCCGGCACGCAGTACGTGTGCGTCGCCGCCACGGTCCTCAGCAACGAGTTCTTTCAGATCAGTCCGACAAATGTGACATTGACACTGACGAATAACGCGACCCTCACATGGCTGTGGCAAACGCAGTACCAGTTGACAGCGATCACCAATGGTAGCGGCAGCGTGACGGGCTCAACCGGTTGGCTCACACCGGGATCCACATCAATCCTGACTGCAGTAGCTTCTCAGCACTGGCAATTTGACGGCTGGAGCGGCGACACCAACGGATGGGAAGGCGCGGATAACGTGATCACCGTGGAGATGACCCGGGCACGGAGCATTACGGCCAACTTCGGGATCGATCAGCACACGCTTACGGCTTCGTCGGCAGGCAACGGCTCGGTGACAACGCCCGGCGAAGGGATATTCACCAATAACTACGGCACTACCCCGGCTATCGTCGCTACGCCCGATGCGAACTACCATTTCGTATACTGGAGCGGCACTGCAGCCGATGCCATCAAAATCGATGACCCCAATGCGGCCAGCACCACCGTCACGGTCGAGGGCGACTACACGGTCATCGCCAACTTCGCGATAGATACCCATACCCTTCAGATCGAGAGTTTACACGGAACGCCGGAACCGGACAAAGGCACGTACACCAACGATTACGGCACACTGCTGACTAATACCGCAAGCCTGCTCGATTCCCGGGATTCCACTCAATATGTCTGCACTGGCTGGGCACTGACCGGTAACGAGCCGATCAGTGGCACGACCACCAGCTGTGTGCTGACATTGACTAACAATGCCACGCTGATATGGACGTGGAAGACGCAGTACATGTTCACGGCCACAGCTGGTCTAAACGGTACAGTGCTTTCAACGAATGAATTCTATGACGAGAGCTCTAATGCCACGGCTACGGCTCTTGCCGGCGAGCACTACCACTTCGCAGGCTGGACCGGCGATGTGATGACGACCCAAACCAATGACAATCCGCTGACGCTGACAATGAACCATGCATATTCCATCGTGGCGGTATTTGCAGAAGATCTGGCCACCAATGCCACTCCGGAATGGTGGTTGGCTCAGTACACCAATGCCACCTTACCTACGTTTAACGATGTTGCCATGGCCGACATTGACGGTGATGGCATTCCTACATGGGCAGAGTGGCAAAGCGACACCGATCCCACAAACAAGACATCCTCACTCTCCATAACCGAAATTATTCATGATGGAAATCAATTCCGGATCAACTGGAAAGGCGGCAGATGGGCAAGGCAGTATGTCCAGACACGCAAAGACATCACCTCAACAGACGAAGAGTGGATATCCATCTATACGAATGATACCTTGCCCATGTCTACGACGAACTCCTTAATAACCATAGAGGCGACCAACCACACATTGTTCTATCGGATCAAAGCAGGACGGGTAGAGCCGTAATAACAAATAAAAACATCCCTTAATGGGACAGCACATGATGAGAAAATCAAACAATAACGCAACAAGATGAGAAATATTGAAAAACGCCAGCGATTCGCGCTTTTATGATGCAAAAATATTAATTATGGGTTATGGGATGACTGTGTGTTTTTTTTCATTGACTGCGACATCATGATTTTTTACCTTCGCAAATCAACATGGCGTAAGTACCTTTAATCAAGGAGTAGTTATGGAATGCTTGAAAAACAAATGGCTGATATACGCTGACAAAGACGGCATTCCTGATGCGAGACAGAAATTTACAGGGTTCCCTTTTAAAGTAGGGGGTGAAGCTTCGGGTGGCGGAAAATGAATACTAGAGAGACGTATTGCAGATGCAGATGCGCAGTCGTTGTATTCTTCTGTATTTTGACATGCGTGTTTTCCGGGCTTGCGACCAGCGGCAACGACAATCGCCTTCAAGATCCCGATCAGGACGGATTTTCCACTCAAGACGAACTGGCGCTTGGCACGGATCCGCTAAACAGAGAATCGCACCCCTCGCTCGCTGACAATGCGGATAAGATATTGGCATATTGGCCGTTGAGCACAAACTCCACCGAAGCGTTCGGCAGTGGATTGGACGGCACACTCAAAAATGGCGCAGTGTTTTCTGATTCCGCGGCGTGGCTGGACGGAAGAGACGATTATATAAATTTCGGGAATGATGAACTTTTAAGCGTGACCGGGAGTATATCCGTATGTGCGTGGATAATGCCCGGCGAGCGGCGGGAGATGACGAGGCTGTGGGGCAAGTTTCAGGCGAACGAAAGAGATCGTGAGCACAGCGCGTTTTTATCCGCCGACAGGCTGTGGCTGTTTCTTTCCGGGAATGGCAGTCCGTGTTTTGGTCAGACGATATTGAAATTTACAATCTCGCGGATAGTCGAAAGAGGACAGTGGCGACATGTGGCCATGACATGGGATTCCAAACTGGGCGCGAAGGGGCTGTTGAGCTACGCGGACGGGCGAAGACTGTCCATGTTAACGCTGACAGGTTCTGACGTAAAATCTTTAAACAATAGCGATGCTGATTTCACGCTTGGCGCGTATGACATCAGGGAGATGAAGATTGGACGCAGAAAGATTGAGGTAGTGAACAATTCATTCAACGGATCAATGTCGCAACTGATTCTATGCGACGCAGTGCTTACGGATCTGGAAATGAAAGAGCTTTATTTACTGGGCAGAAGAGGGGATTTGTGTGCGTATTTAAATAAGGATTACGATCAGGACGGGATGCCGGACTGGTGGGAGCGGAAGGTATTCGGGGATGTGAGAGAGACGGCGGATGGAGATTATGACGGGGATGGATTAAGCAATATAGAAGAATTCCGGAGAAAGACCGATCCGGTTGACCCTGATACCGACAACGACGGCTGGAGTGATGGTGCTGAAGTTGCTTATGGCAGTGATCCTCTTGATGCGAGTGTATTTCCGCTGGAAGCCGGAGTATCAGGAATAATTTCATGCAGTGGCATGTACACCGGCCTGATTCACGTTATCGCGGTTACAGACTCCAACAGCTGGTCCGGGGAATATGCCGTTACAATCCCAATGACTGGAATATATTTGATTCCAGAACTGCCAATATCCACCAACTACTGGCTTAAGGCATACATGGACTCAAACGAAAACAATTCGAATGATTACTGGGAAACGGCAGGCTGTTACAATGGAAATCCCCTTTATCTTACCAATGACACGAGGGATATAGACATAACACTTATTAATCCTGACACTGACGCTGATGGCATGCCGGACAACTGGGAACTTTACTATTTCGGAGGCACAAACGTGCAAAGCGGTTCAGGCGATGCCGACTGTGACGGAGTGGTAAATTCAAATGAATTCAAGAATGGCACCAACCCGACTGACGCTATTTATGTTGATGATGCATCCGGTAGTGATACCAACAGTGGGACATATGTCAGCCCATTCAAGACAATACAGAAAGGAATAGACCTCTCAGGAGAAGGCAATACACTGGTGGTAATGCCGGGCACATACAAAGGAACCGGCAATAAGAATCTGGATTTTGGCGGAAACAACCTGATGCTTTACGGATTGGATGGCGCGGCAAGCACAATCATAGACTGCGAAGAAGATGGTAGAGCGTTTTACTTTCATAATGGAGAGACAACAAATTCACTTATTGCAGGATTGACGATGCAGAACGGGTGTATGGCATCGGGAGATGGAAACGGTGGTGCGGTCTATTGTGCTAGTGCGAGCCCGATGATTCAGAATTGTTTTATAATCAATAACTCCGCTACGAATGGCTACGAGGATTATGGCGGTGGTGTTTATTGTGATTCCGGTGCAGCGCCAGTGATAGCAAGTTGTCTGTTTACCGGGAATACTGCGTATTACGGCGGAGGCATATTGTCGTGGGGTGATGTGGAGATTATAAATTGTATTTTCAAAGAGAATATATCAAGTGAATATTTGGGTAACGCAATACTTTTTGTTTACTGCAATGGTGTTGTACGGAATTGTACAATTGTTGAAAACACGTATTCGAACGTTTATTACGGTTCCGGAAGCGGCATTGATATTGCTGGTGGTTCGCCAACAATACAGAACTGCATTATTTGGGGAAATGCATCGCCTCAAGTATTCATAGAAGAGGGATCCCCTGTAATTGAATACTGCAACATACAGGACTGGACAGGTGGCGGTACCGGAAATATTACAAACAACCCCATACTTCAAGGGAATGGTTGTTATTTGGGTGGGATTTCGCCATGTATTGATGCAGGCGTCTCCAATGCCGTATTGACAGATTATCAGGGAGAAAGCCGGTGGGATGATCCGTCTCACCCGAGTGTTGCGTCAATATGGGACATTGGTGCAAATGAATTTGTCGATACAGATGGGGATAATGCCGCGGATGGTTGGGAAATAGAATTCGGCAGTGATCCCAGCGATAACATTTCTTTCCCCTGCAGGATTTCGGGGGCGGTTTCTTATACTGGCAGCCAGACAGGAACAATATATGTTGTTGCGGTAACTTCATCCAACAGCTGGGATATGACCTGTAGTGCAACGCTTGCTAAGCTGGGCCATTACTCACTGCCGTACCTGATATCAACCAACACTTATTGGATTAAAGCGTATCGTGATTCAAACGGGAATAATTTCAATGATTATTGGGAGGCAAGTGGTGGTTGCGCGTCAAATCCGGTATGCTTAACCAGCAATGAGATGACCGGTATTAATATTGTTTTATCTGATTCGGATGCTGATAGCGATGGTATGCCGGACTGGTGGGAAT
>JBFZFB010000005.1:0-52176 GCA_041306605.1 Lentisphaerota bacterium
GTCAACTAAACAAATTCACATTCATAACAGGCTGATCTCATGATTTACGCCGAAATGAAATGCCGAAAAATCTTTGCCACCACCGCTTCGCTCAAAAACCCCGGTTTGGGACAGGCTCTAAATAGCAATAGACTGATAAATCTATTGATATTTAACGACCGTTTCTGATTCAGCAACTGAAAAATTCCGGTCTTCGCGCCATCGGCTTATTGGCATGACAGTGTTTCTCCCATCCTGTCAACTCTTCTCTGTCCTGTCCTCTTTATCTCAGAGTCAGCAGTCAATCTATAGTCGGGCGAAGCATTATTCTCTGAACCCTGATTCCCGGTATCTATTTAGCCATCCGAAGAAAACATTTTCAAATATTTAGACCCTCGCATACTCCGGGTCTAAAGACAGGATTACAGGATAATTTGTTTTCATCCTGTAAATCTACCATTTTTCAGTTGGCCAACTGCCTTATTTTCCGTTTCACCTCAACTTTGGCAACTCCAAAATTAATTAACAAACCAACCGGCATGCCAGTTGCAACAAGGTAGTTGACCAACTGAATCTCATGTGCTTTGATCATCTTTTTCGCAGACTTTAGTGCCACAATAACCTTGTTCTCAATATTCTGTTTTCGGTCCTGCCCAGTGAAGTCCCGGCAACAAACATTTCCAGCATACAGATTCCAGAAAGCCAAAGCCAATTTCATTATAGACCTTGTGCGCACAACCTATGATCTTTTCAGTTATATCTTTCATGTTCCATGACTTTGGCTTTCTGCCCCAAAAGATTAACATGATAAGGCTGGTCACGTTTTTCCTATTTAATCATATCCTGTTATCTTGTCTAATATCTTCTGCAAATGGCTTAATTCTTACGATTCCTGAACCCTCCCCGCCTGAGTAGTTACTCCTTTTCCCTCCAGCAGATTGTCAGGATGTATGGCATCAGAGCTGATTACAAAATCCTCCGCGCAGAGCGACACCTGATCGCCGGGCATTGGCACATATTTGCCTGTCGCGGAAATAAGAATTTTGTTCTGCTCACATTGAATCTGGCCTTCTGTAAGGATCAATCTTGATGTCGCGCGAGTCACCCATCCTGTGACGCGAAGAGTCTGCCCCACTCTAATTGGTTCTTTCAATCTGGTATTAACTTCAGCCGCCACACATGCCCTGCGCGCCGCAAGAATAGCCGCCCATGTCATAACTTCATCCAGCAGTGTTATGCTGATGCCGCCATGCACAATCCGGCGCCATCCAAGATCTCTTTCGCGTGGCGTATATGTCAGCACAACCTGTCCGTTTTCAACCCGCGATTTCAACTGAAGGCCATGCGGATTATCCTGACCGCATACAAAACAGGATCGTGTCCACGGCAGAATGCCGGATGTTTTATCTGTTATGTGATTTTGGTTCATGTCGTTATTCATTCAATTTCCGTATTTTATTGCAGGATTCGTACGCTATCAACTAATTCCGGATTGGCTTGGAAGTATTTTTTAAATCCTTCACTAATCCATATTTTCAATGGTTGTTTATCCTCTATCAATAAAGCCTGACATTCCGGAACTGCCGCCAGCAAGGCCTTGGCGTCATGCAGGCCGGCCACAAATAAGGATGTCGACATGGCATCAGTTTCCACGCCGCTTTTGCTTATCACCGTAACACCTGCCATTCCTTCAACTGGATGGCCGGTGCGCGGATCTATGATATGCGCGTACTGTTTACCTTTTATGGTCACAAAGCGTTCATAATTCCCGGACGTGGCAACAGCCATGCCGTCCGGCAGGGTAATAACACCTATTATTCTGTCTTTATCAAACGGATTGCGCACACCTACTGTCCATGGTTTATCAGGCCGCGCTGTTCCCCGGCATCTCATATTGCCGCCAAGATTAACCATCATGCTCCGGCATCCCTTCTCAATCAGCTTGTCATAAGCAACGTCAACCGCATAACCTTTCGCTATGCCGCCCAAATCCACCATCATTCCCGGCTTATCAAGTTTTGCCAATCCATCCGAAACCGTTAAGTGCCTATATCCAACCATGTTCAAAGCCTCGGAAATAACTGCCATGGACAGCATTTCCTGCGGAATTACACCACCGTTGAATCCCCAGAGCCGGACCAGCGGCGCCACGGTTATGTCAAAGCATCCCTGGCTGATATCACCATATTTCAGACTCAACGCCAGCACGTCGGCAACCGGTGCCGACACTGCAATTGGTTCCAGACCAGCCGCCCTGTTCAATCTGGAAATCTCGCTATCCGGTTTGTACACGCTCATACTTCCATTTAAACCGTCAAAGACTTCCTTTACCGCTTCAGCATATTCCGGCAGTTTTTCTTTATCACTTTCAGGAACACTCACCGATGAAAAAGTGCCCATCACGGGCCAGGTCTGCGTCACCGGATTCATGTCTTGTTTCGCCGGACAGCATCCATGATTAATTGCTATTAATGAAATCAGCAATAAATTCAGTCCGTTTTTTTTCATAATCATATCAAAGGTCATCTTTTGTTTTTTGTTTCCGCAAAAATCCAGTTTAGATATCCGGCAAAACCCTTGATGATGGGAGTCACGATAATTTCCGGTACTTCATAGGAATGATTGGCTTTTATGAATTTTATTACACTGTCAGCCATAGTCTGTCGTGTCTTAGCGGCCAGTATATATTCATCGGCAGATTCCACCGCGCCTTTCCACCGGTAAACACTTCTGATCCGGCTGTATTGAACACATGCCGCAAGCTTCTGCTTTACAATTGCCACCGCCAGTTTCCGCGCTTTCGCCTCACTGTCAACAGTGGTATTCACCACCACAAATTTACTTTTCTCTCTCATTTATTCAGACCCTTCTCTTCGTTCAGACTTCCGGTTCTGTAACCGTCCAGATCCAAAGTAACATAAACATATCCAAGTTCACGCAGTTTTTTGGCAATAAGTTTCCGCGTCTCATCGCCTGCAAGCCTGTTTATCTGCTCCGCGTCAACTTCAATCCGCGCCAGATCACCGTGACTCCGGACCCGCAATTGTCCTTTTATCATGGTTCTTAAAAACCGTTCCGCCTCCCCAACCCGGTCAAGTTTGTCGGCCGTTATTTTTTCTCCATACGGAAACCGCGAAGCAAGACATGCCGCCGCCGGCAGGTTCCATGTTTCGAGTCCCATATCTTTCGACAATTCTCTGATATCCTTCTTGGTAATACCGGCTTCGAGAAGCGGGCTTTTCACGCCGAATTCCACCGCCGCTTTTCTACCCGGCCGGTAATCGTTAACATCGTCCGCGTTGGTGGCGTCAACAACAACAGCAAGATTTTCCCTTCCGGCTATCTCACGCAGTTTGCGGAATAATTCCCTTTTGCAGAAATAACAGCGGTTTTCCGGATTGGCGGCAAAATCCGGATCGGCCAATTCATCGGTTTGAATCGAAATGTGCCTGACGCCCCACTCTGCCGCCAGTTTCCGCGCTCTTTCATGTTCTTCGGTGGTATACGTCTGCGATACCGCAGTCACCCCGAGTGCTTTTTCTCCCAGCGTTTCCGCCGCGATCCGGAGCAGCAGTGCGCTGTCCACACCTCCTGAAAACGCCACCAGCACACTTTTCATGGCGGTAAGTTTTTCACGCAGTTTTATCAGTTTATCTTCCTGTTCTTTGTTTTTACCCATAAATCACTCCTGTTACCAAGCGCTCCGCCGGAAAACTTTAACTAATTTCATGAAGCAGATTATACCGTGAATATTTATTTGACAACAGCACAATTCCTTTGCACATTTTAGCAATGAAACTATCTAAAAAACATCCGGTTAAATATGCCGTCGTTATCATGACGCTGGCCGTTTTAACATTATTCGTGCTTTTATTCATTTCGCCCGGATGCGTAACGCAACCCGACAAAAAACCGAACACTTTTTATGTTACGGTATCTACCAGCGGCGAAATCACGGTCCGGAACCAGCGTGTGCAACTTTCCTCACTTGCTGAAAAACTGAAATCAACTGGCGCCAAAGCATCCTCTCCCATCAGTGTTTCTATAACGCCGGACACAACTGAACAATTAATGAGAGCTATAACAAAAGAGCTTCGATCCGGCGGGTTCCGCAGGCTTGTATTCACAAAACCAAAAAAGAATGTGGCCTTCGTGAACCAACCCGATGACAAGCAAAACTAATCCGCGTATTCACGGGCATTCTGAAACATTCTCAACCATGGGCCTTCATCACCCTCAAAAAGACCCGGGGGGCAATACGACATCTGCAAAGAACGAAACGCCCGTTCAGGGTGCGGCATCATAATCGTTACCCGCCCGTCCACTGTGGTCAGTCCTGTTATACCGCGCGGTGAACCGTTGGGATTGAACGGATACCGCTCGGCCGGCATTCCGTAATTATCAACATACCGCACTGTTATCAGATCCTTTTTATGCGAATTTTCAATTGATCCGGTCATCTCGAAATCGGCATATCCCTCACCATGCGCAACAGGAATGCCTAAACGGGAACCCGCCATGCCTCTAAAGAAAATGGACGGTGACGGCACAACTTCAAGAGTGACATACCGCGCTTCAAACTGTTCCGATTTGTTCCTCCTGAATTCAGGCCAGTCTTCGGCGCCCGGAATAATTTCCTTCAACTGTGAAATCATCTGGCACCCGTTACACACGCCAAGCGCGAATGAATTATTCCGCGCAAAAAATTCAGCGAACATTTCCTTGAGGAAACCATTATACAAAATTGATTTTGACCAGCCGGAACCGGCCCCGAGAACATCGCCGTATGAGAACCCGCCGCACGCCACCAGTCCGGAAAAACCATCCAGCTTTATACGCCCGGCCAGCAGATCCGTCATATGCACGTCAACACATTCAAATCCTGCACGATCGAACGCCGCCGCCATTTCCACCTGACCGTTAATTCCCTGCTCCCGCAGAATAGCCATGCGCGGTTTGCGCGAAGAAATATTGAGCAGTTTTTGCGCCGGATCGAATGTCAGCTTGAAATTCATTCCCGGATCATTTTCATCGGCAAGCGCGTTATATTCCTGCCGCGCGCATTCCGGGTTGTCTCTTATGCTCTGCATGTGCCGTGTCAGTTCGGACCAAATACCGTTTAGAACATTTACTTTTTCAGAAAACACACCGTCAATGGTCAACCTGCCGTCCGGAACCGGTGCCCCGATTTTATGGGTTATATTGTTTAACCCGTGTTTCTTGAGTATTTCTTCAACTTCCTTAACATCGTTACCGGCTACTTGAATAGCCGCGCCCAGCTCCTCCGAAAACAGCGCAGCTAGCGGATTCCTGCCAAGCCCGTCTATATTGACTTTCAAACCAGTGCGGCCGCCAAAAGCCATCTCTGCCAGAGTAACAAAAAGACCGCCGTCCGATCTGTCGTGATACGCCATCAGCAAACCGCGGCCTGTCATCTCCTGTATCGCCGCAAAGAATTCCGCGAACTGACGCGGATCATCCAGATCCGGACACTCATCACCGGTCATATTGTATACTTGAGCAAGCGCCGAACATCCGAGCCTGTTCTTTCCTTTTCCAAGGTCAATCAGCATGAGAACCGAATCTTCTTTTTTCAAATAAGGTGTAACCGTTTTCCTAACATCTTTCACGGGGGCAAATGAACTCACCACGAGGCTTAAAGGCGCCGTCATTTTCTGCTGTTTCCCATCCGTCGTGCGCCATGTTGAACGCATTGACAAAGAATCTTTGCCGACAGGTATGCTTACACCAAGCGCCGGACAAAGCTCTTCGCCGACCGCCCGTACTGTGTCATATAAATTCGCATCCTCGCCTTCCTCGCCGCACGCGCACATCCAGTTGGCCGACAATTTAACATTACCTATCTTTTCAACCCATGCCGCCGCGATATTTGTCAGCGCCTCCCCGACAGCCATCCGCCCTGATGCCGGCGCGGATACAACGGCGATATTAGTTCGTTCTCCCATTGCCATCGCTTCGCCGTTATATGATTTGTGCGATGTCACGGTAACGGCAACATCTGAAACCGGCGTTTGATATGGTCCCACCATCTGGTCGCGCGCCACCATTCCTGTAATGCTCCGGTCTGCTATTGTGATAAGAAATGTTTTATTCGCCACAGCCGGGAGACGCAGAACCCGGTTTACCGCGTCCTCCACCATGACGCCTGCCAGATCAAGCCGATTGTGTTTTTCGCCAAGCCGTTTTACATCCCTCAGCATTTTGGGCGGTTTGCCGAGAATCACGCCTATATCAATATCTATTGGTTTATTTTTAAAGTGTTCATCTTCCAGCAGAAGATGGCCGTCACCGGTTGCTTCGCCGATAACGGCGACCGGGCACCGTTCCCGGTCGCAAAGCGCCAGGAATTTTTCAAGCTGATCCGGATTCACCGCCAGCACATAACGCTCCTGCGCTTCACAGCACCATATTTCCATCGGGCTCATGGAAGTGTCTTCGCTGTGTATTTTTCTAAGCTTGAATCTGGCTCCTGTTTCCGACACCAGTTCGGAACAGCCATTGGAAAGACCGCCGGCCCCGATATCGTGAATGCTCAACACGGGATTGTTTTCACCAAGAGCGATACACGCGTCTATGACTTCCTGACACCGCCGTTCCATTTCGGCATTGCCGCGCTGAACAGAATCAAAATCCAGATCAGCCGCGTTACTGCCGGTAGCCATTGAGGAGGCCGCGCCGCCGCCAAGCCCTATTTTCATTGCCGGGCCGCCTATTTGAATAATGAACGCACCTGCCGGAATGTCGTTTTTTACTGAATGCCGGCGCTTAATGTTGCCCATCCCGCCGGCAACCATTATGGGCTTGTGATAACCTCGATATCGTCCGTTGCATATATCTTCGTATGTTTTAAACAACCCGAATAACTGCGGACGGCCGAATTCATTCCCGAACCCGGCGCCGCCTATTGGGCCTTCAATCATAATTTGCAGCGGCGTGGCCAGGCGCGTTGGAAATTCACAATAGTTTTTTTCCCACGGCATTTCAAAACCCGGCACTTTTAAATTCGAAACCATGAACGCCGACATCCCGGCTTTGCTCTTGCCGCCTGTGCCGGTGGCGCTTTCATCCCGGATCTCACCGCCCACCCCTGTTGCCGCTCCCGGAAACGGAGCGATCGCTGTGGGATGATTGTGAGTTTCAACCTTCATCACAATGTCCATCCGGGTCCGGTCAAACCGGTAAACATTTGAGCCGTCGCGCTTTACCTCAAACCAGTAATCGTCAAAACCTTCTATTACACCCGAGTTGTCATTGTAGGCAACCAGCGTGCCCGCCGGATGTTTTTCATGCGTGTTGCGAATCATGCTGAACAGCGACTTATCGCATTTGCGTCCGTCTATGATCCATTCGGCGTTGAAGATCTTATGCCTGCAGTGTTCAGAGTTGACCTGTCCGAACATCACCAGTTCAACATCCGTAGGATTTCTGTTAATCGCTTTGTAAGCCTTGCAGAGGTAATCAATTTCATCCGGACTTAACGCCAGACCCATCTTGACATTTGCCTCCTCCAGCGCGTCCCTGCCTCTTGTCAGAACATCCGCCGTGACACATTGCACTGGCGGTATATGCGCGAAGATATTGGAAACATCCGTGTAAACTCCTTCCGTCATCCTGTCGTGCAGAAACGGCAGGATCGTCTGAAGTTCATCCATGCCCAGCATGCGGCCGTCTTTTGAAAATATTTTGTAGTAAATACCGCGCTCAACGCGGCGAATGTTGTTTAGTCCGCAATTATGAAAAATGTCGGTGGCTTTGGAGGACCACGGCGATATCGTTCCTTTGCGCGGAGTGACAAGAAATCCACCGGCAAGATTGAATTCCTTTCCTGCCGCCAGCAGGGCGCGGCATTTTGCCATGACATCATCCGGCGGATATTCTTCAGTTTCGATGAAATACACATAAGATGCATCCATGCCTTTAATCGAAAGATGCGCGGCTGTCTTTTCGATGTTAGCCATCAGGGCTGCCACGCGGAATCCCGACAACGCTGGTTTGCCGCTTAAAACAACCGGTGCCGCTGATTTTTTTTTGTTTTCAGATTGCATTTTCACACACCATACAGAGTATTAATATTCAAACTAACATGCCCGGTTTGAACGGTCAATTTCAGAAGCAATAAGATCCAGTAAATCCCTTGTTTCCTGTTCCGGATTTTCCGCCATGGTTACCGCTGTAACAACAGCAATAACACGGGCGCCGGCCTTTATTAAATCCGGTATATGCTTCCTTTTTATGCCGCCCATCACTGTAAATGGAATGGATACTATTTTCGAAACTTTTTTTACCGCTTCCAATCCAAGGAAAGAATCTTCCCACTTTTTTGTGGCCGTCTGATACAGCGGTCCTATATTCACATAAGATGCCCCGCCTGCTTCAGCCGCCAGCGCTTCCTCCGGGGAATGAGAAGAGGCTCCGATAATCATGTCTTTCGCCTCTTTCCGCGCTTCAGCCAGCGGCATATCATCCTGCCCCAGATGAACACCGTCCGCGTCAACATCAACAGCTACATCCAGCCTGTCGTTGATAATCAGCAAAGCGCCGGCTTCACGCGTCATGTTCCGCACCTTGCGGGCTAACTCTTTAAATTCGGCAGCCGGCATTTCTTTTTCGCGCAATTGAATAAGTTTTACACCGCCGGCCAGCGCCGCACGCACTATCTCCAGCGTGCTGCGGCCCGCCGACATATTCTGAGAGGTAACCAGATACAGACCGGCTCCGGAGAAAAGTTTCATTTTTTCGTCATGCGCGCGCGCGGATAAATTCATTTCTGCGGACTCCGTTTTACAGTCTGCTGCCGCCGGATTTATTCTGTCAGAATTTTCATTACTTCATCTTCGCTACCGGCATTCAAAATCCTTGTCATGACATTCTCCTGATTAAGCCGCTTGCTTATCCCCGCGAGAAACGCCGTGTGTTGAGCGGCTTTCTCTTTTGGAGAAACAGTCATAACAAAAATCACGGACGGTTTACCGTCCAGCGAATCAAAATCAACGCCTTCCTTTTTCAGGGCCATTATGGCCATAAGATCTTTTACTGCTTCTGTTTTCCCATGCGGGATAGCGATGCCGTGCTGCATACCGGTTGACATCTGTTTTTCGCGTTCGAACAATGCCTGAAGCACGGCACCCCTGTCGGTGATATTTCTCTGTTTTACCAGATGATCCGCCATTTCACGGATAATGGCTTCCTTTGTACCGCTCTTCAGATTAAGCAGTACGCAGTCTGTCCCGAAAATTTCCTGAAAATTCACTTGTTCCAAGGGGTTCTCTCCTGTTTAAAAGGCATTTGTTTTATCATAACGCTCCAAAAGTGTAAGCAATAAAAAACATTTTTACCCGACAGAAAGCAAAAACCGGTTGTATGGTTTTCCCGGGCTGGTAAATCCTTTCAATTATACTTGTCAATGCATCTCAAATGCTTATTCTTTCCTTATATGAATAAAGAGTGGTTGAGTTTGATATTATTTGTCCTGTGTTATGTTCTGTTTGTGATTTTTCCGCACAGACGTTCATGGGTGGCATGTGGCGGCAGTTTACTGCTTATTCTTTTTGGCGCGTTAACATGGAATGATGCCCTGTTTTCCAAGGTAAGCTGGAACGTGATGGGTTTGTTCTTCGGAACACTTATACTGGCGGAATTGTTCATGCTTTCACGCGTCCCGGCCATTATGGCCGAATGGCTGGTAAACAAGGCGCCAACAGCAAGGGTTGCCATGCTATTGCTCTGCGTGCTATCCGGCCTGATTTCCGCATTTGTGGAAAATGTCGCGGTAGTTCTCCTTGTGGCACCTGTCGCTTTAAGTTTGGCCGATAAAATAAAAATCAATCCGGTTCCGCTTTTGATAGGAATCGCCATCAGCAGTAATCTGCAGGGAACCGCCACGATGATCGGCGATCCGCCGAGCATGATACTGGCTGGTTACATGAAACTTAGCTTTTTCGATTTCTTTTTCTACAACGGCCGGCCCGGTATTTTCTTTGCCGTGGAAATAGGCTGTGCGGTATCGCTGGTTGTGCTTTGGTTTGCGTTCCGGCATCAGAAAAATCCAATAAGCGTAATAGCTGAAGAAAAAGTTAAGTCCATGATTCCGACTATTCTTCTGGTTCTTCTGATGGCAGGTCTTTCCATCGCGACATTGTTTGATCCCGATTTCAAGTGGTTTGCCGGTGTTCTTACATTAGTATTAGCGGTTGTTGCTTTAATGTGGTATTTGTTCATAGCGAAATGGGGAACGGCCAAAGAACTATTTAAAACGCTCGATTGGGATACAACTTTCTTTCTGATTGGAGTATTTATTCTGGTCGGCGCGCTAAGTGATTCCGGCTGGATAGACCGGCTTACAGGGTTTCTCGCAGCCAGTGTCGGATCAAATCGCCTGCTGGCATTTATTGTTATTGTTATGATATCCATGATTGTTTCGGGATTTGTGGACAACGTTCCGTTCCTGCTGGCGATGATTCCGGTAGCTGACAAACTCGCGCAGAGCATGAACGCGCCTGTGCCGTTTTTGATGTTCGGGCTTCTGATTGGAACATGCCTGGGAGGCAACCTGACGCCAATTGGCGCATCAGCCAATGTTGTTGCCATAGGAATTCTTAAAAAGAGAGGCTACACGGTTAAATTCAGGGAATTCATGGGAATAGGAATTCCCTTCACAGTGGCCGCTGTTGTTGCCGCATGTCTGTTTGTATGGCTCATTTGGGCGCCAAAATAGCGGTCCTTCGGAATTTCCTTAAGAAAGCCGGGTTATTTTATATAGTGTTAGTGCTTAATTTTTGTTAAATAATGCACTCATGGTGTCAGCTTATGCAAAAAAATCAGTATTCACCGGATGAGCTGTCAAACAAGCATCAAGTTGTCGACAATGCAACGATTCAAATCGTTGGTGTTGTAATAAATTTTATTACCGGCATGGTGCTGACAGGCATGCTCTCCCGGTATCTGGGAATAAAAGGATACGGTGAGCTCACCTTGTCGTTGGTTTATTTCGGGTTTGCCGGAATTATAGCTAACTTTGGATACGCAGCTATTCTTGTTCGAGAATTGTCCAAGCTTAAGGACTGGCATTCCACTGCTTTCAATTCGCTGGTTTCCTCCACGCTTGTTTTGACTATGGCATCCTCCATCCTTGCCGTCACTGGTCTTGGTTGTTATCTTTTTTTTCAGCCCTATACGGTTCTTTTTAAAATACAAATAATGCTTATGAGTTGTTCGTATTTCGTACTCATTTTCAATGTGTTTGAATCTGTTTTAAAGGCTAAATTGCAGGTGAAATACACGGTATATGCTTCCGTCATTAATCGCCTGCTGCATCTAGGAATTATGATCCTGTGTCTCTGGTTCAAGGTCTCTTTCACAATAATTGTCTGTACTTATCTTATATCAAACGCCGTTTATGCTGTTTTGAATTTTTATTATTCCCGTCGATTCATGCGGTTCCGATTTATTTGGAATCTGTCTCAGATATGGTTTTTACTCAAAGCATCGGCTCCTCTGGGTTTATCCAGTTGTTTATGGATTTTCCATAATCGTGTTAATATTTTCATTCTGGAGCGGACGAGCGGAATAGATGCCGTGGGAATATACAATGCCGCCGGCAAGTTTATAGATTACTCATACATGCTCTCCGGCATACTCATGACGTCTCTTTTTCCTCTTATGGCAAGCCGCTATCCTGATGATCTCACCGGGCTTCGCAGAATCTATCAGAAGAATATTGATTATCTTGCGATTATAGGCGGCGGGCTTTCAGTCGGGCTGATGGTTTTTGCACCGGCCTTAATCCTTCTTATTTTCGGTCCTGCGTTCAAGCCCGCAATAGGCGTGCTCTGTGTTTTATCACTTTTGCCATTTATGACTTTCTTAAATAATATGTTCGGTTACGCGTTTCTCGTGCTCGGATTGCAAGGCAAGCCATTAATTTTTGGAAGGCTTCTTGGAATAGTGATAAACCTCGCGCTTAGTTTCTTCTTTATTCCTCGCTACAGTTATTACGGTGCGGCAATTGCCTGGGTAGCTACAGATTTCTGTTTAATGATTTATGCGCCCATCGTGATTGGATTTAAATTGCAGACGTTGAGTTCGTTTCGAAATGCGGCAATTATTCTCATTTGTTTGATACTGTGTCTCTTAATGCTGACTTGTCATATGCCGGCGGTAGCGACATCTGCCCTGGCAATTCTGATGTTTTCGGGCGCTGTAGTTTTTATGTGCCGTTATGACAAGAGAGAACTTTGGGCTACATTTTTCATCAGATTTAAAAAGTTTTCCGATTCTAATTATCCGGCAAAACGGTAGGAACTGACTTTCATGTCGCTTCCGTGAATAAGCCGTCTTGGGTAATTATGATTTTGGCTTGAGATAAAACCAGCGCATCATGCCGGGACGATGTTCATCAAGCATTCCTGTCAGATATTTCTTCGGAAGAAAAGATACGCTTGTGGCGATGGCGTTAGGAAAATCATTATAATTCCGGGGGCGCGACTGAATTTCGGTAATAATATGACTGGCCTGAAACCGGTTAGTAATCAGATCGGCAATGTCGGGATAAACAAATTCATGAAGCTCAACAAGAATGTGACATTGTCTTAAACGGGAAATAACAGCTGGATCCAGAAGCTCTCTTTCCGCGCCTTCAACATCCATCATAACTAGCGCGAGACCTTCTACTTTAAGATTCTCGATCAGGTTTTCCCTATTACATAAGCCGAATATCTTAACCCGATGTTCTACTCTGTTAACAGCGCATATACGCGCGCAGTATGATCTGCGCTTGTCCTCCATCTCAAACGCGATAATTTTGGCATTAGGAAGGCGAAGAGCTAAGCCGCAGGCAAAATATCCATGCCCGGCACCCACATCAACAACTGTTCTAAACGGTTCGGCGCACAGCTTTTCAAGGATTGGTGTCAGTTCTTTTTCGTAGGTGCCAAGTATGTAAGGACCATAATGTGTTTCCTGCAAGCAGTCTTCCCATATCATATCCTTAAACGGGCCTTCTGCGATCTTGTTTCCCG
Organism: Lentisphaerota bacterium; assembly: GCA_041306605.1. Lineage (GTDB taxonomy): Bacteria > Verrucomicrobiota > Kiritimatiellia > UBA8416 > JAQBFJ01 > JBFZFB01. Next base: position 13,017 of record JBFZFB010000005.1, read on the forward strand.
TTATTTTAGCTATCTTCCGCTCTATGATGGAGATTGGAAGAAAACGTTTGGGAAGTATTCTTTCAATAAAGTGTTTTAAATTTTTATACATGTTTTTAAAATCATTTTATCGTAATCGTAGAACCGTGTTTGTTTTTCAAAAAATAAGCTTTTTCCTCAAATTAAGCGAGGTAAAAACGGAGCTTTATGCCGATCCTGTCAATAATGTACGGTCTTGAAAATCATACTTGTCTTTCCATATCCATTCTGCCACATTTTAAGTATGAGAACATTCTTTAAGGTTGGTCATTTCGAGCGTGTACCCGTCCACGAGCAACATCGGATACGGCGAAATGAACGGGGCGGTGCCCCACCCCTTCCGACGCTGCCTCACCAGTCTCAGCTTTACAATCAGTTGCCATGTCGCGGCACTATGCCGATGCGTATTTTGATATCAATATGAATCGAACCGATTTCTGCAACTTCTTCGTTAACTGGATACCGATCCCGCGGCTGCGCCACGCGATCTATCGCTGGCTGGGCATGAGACTCGGTCAGGGCGGCCATATCATGCGCAACTGCGTGTTCTTGGAAATCGAAAAGCTCGAAATCGGCGCCCGTTCCATCATCGGTCACAACTGCAGCGTCGACGCCCGTGGCGGCATCACTGTGGGCGCGGACGTCAACATCTCGAGTTACACGAAGATTCTCACCGCCACCCACAATATCGACGCCGTTGACTTCAGCGGCTTTACGGCCCCAGTGGTCATTGAGGATATGGCGTGGATCGCCACAGGCGCTATGTTGCTGCCCGGGGTGACCATCGGGCGCGGCGCCGTGGTGGCGGCTGGTGCCGTCGTCACTAGGAATGTCGAGCCCTTTGCCGTGGTCGCGGGCGTTCCGGCCCGTGTTGTCAGGCACCGCAACCCGACAGTCGACTACCGGATCTCCACCAAGCCGTCCCGCTTCCTGTAAGCAGGAGCTGCCCGCATTGCTGACGCTGCAGGCGGGGCGAAGAGAATATGGGCCTTTAGGTAAGTCTTTGTTTCTTAATTCCGACCGTCTTTCAGCACACACTGGTACAAAGCCTCTGTATCGCGGCAAAATCGTTCAAGCGATAGATTTGCGACGGCATGTGCGCGCGCATTATTGCCTATTGTTCTGCGGAGTTGTTCGTCCGCAAGAAGATTGCCGACACGATTAATAAACATTTCAGGTTGCGCCAGAGAAAATAGATATCCGGTGGCTCCATCTTTAATCAGCTCCGGCGTTCCTCCCACATTGGATGCGACCACGGGCTTACCCATTGCCTGAGCTTCACAAACGACTCTACTGCACCCCTCGTACTTGGATGCCTGTACAATAACATCACATATTGACATCATCTCCGGTATATCATCAATAAACCCTTCAAACCTGACTTGCGATTCCATGCCTGATGCCCGGACAATATTTTTCAATTCCGCCATCCGCGACTCGCTCCCGTCAAACGCTTTCCCTGCGATAATCAGCAGAACCCTATCCACGCGACTTGTTATTTTCGCGAAATTGCGCAAAATAAATTCATGATTTTTCACAGGATCAAGCCGGTCAAAACAGCCTATTACAGGCCGGCCCGGTTCAATGCCTAAACGCTTTTTGACCTCTGAAACGGAGATTGATGAAGTCGAAAAAACATTGGCATCCACACCGTTGATGATTGTCACCGTTTTCTTTTCATAACCTCTGATGCCGGCAAATCGCCGCCGGATGGCTTCCGAGTTACATATGATCGCGGCAGGAAGAAATGATAACTTGCGATCAATATCCACCATTCGCGGTTCCAATAGCACCCTTGCGTGCCATACCACCGGAATCCCCGAAAACATTCCAGCAATACCGGCCGGAACATTGGTCTGCGGCGCATTGCTGTGCAGAATATCAACGCGCATATCTTTAATTATGCCCCGCAATTTCCATGCCGTTTGCAAAAGTCGGACCGCATGCCGGACCTTCGGAAAATCCATATGAATAACTTTAATATTCATTTCAGTCAGTTTTTCAGAAAAAAGCGTTCCCGCCGGACAGGCAACCATTGGAACATATTTCGATTTGTCCAACCCCGACAATAGATTCAGCAGACTCCTCTCTCCGCCGCCAATCTCTCCTATGTGATGCAAATATAAAATTGTGGTCATGTCACAGAACTCCGTGCCTCATATTCAACTCCGGCTCCCTGTTTTGTGCTTTTCAGAAACTCATTCCACACCTGCTCTGCTTTAATATGATACATGCAGAAATTTGTGCCTCTTTGACATCTGCCGGCTGTGTAGTAAAGTGTACACGGACTGCAGAAAGCACGCGAATAAAGAAATGTCACATTGCCATATAACGGCAACGACCGTTCCGGATTTACAGGTCCATACAAAGCTATAACTGGTTTCTTCAGCAATGCCGCCAGATGCATCACGAACGAATCCATGCATATCGCGGCTCTGGACATGCTGAGTACGGATGCGACCAGCGGAATGTCGGCATCTATTATAGCCGGAATACTGCGGTTCACGCGCTGCCGTATCCGGTCTATCATCAGCATATCTTTCCCGTTGCCCACAAATACTGGAGAAAGATCCTTGCTCATCATTTTCAGAAGCTCTATCCAGCGACCCTCGGGCCACCGTTTCGGGGGCCATTTCGCGCCCGGATGAAGCATAATGCACATGGCAGGATCTATGCCGTTGTCTTTGAACCATGCCTCAGCCTGTTTCTTTGCAGATTCCGCCACTTTGAATCCGGCATCTCCGGTAATACTGCCCTTGTGCCACCTTTCACCCAGTAGCAAAATCATTTTTGTGATGTTACCGTCTTCCGAATATGGAACTGATTCCGTATAGAACGGGCCTGTTTCCACTTTTCTGTTGCCGGCCGGTACAGTTCTCGCGAAGCCAATGCTGGACTCCGGAGTAATAAAGCCCGTCAGACAGGCAGTTAAAGCAATCGCGGAACAATCAATAACAACATCGTATTTCTCGCTCCTTAACTTTTGCCAGTTCGTTTTGTCAATTTTAAATCGGTTAATCCGGATCACGCGCGCCGTTGATACGGAATCAAGACTTTCGAATATACTGCCGGCCAAACTGCTTGATACTGTGTCTAATGAAACATTGGGAAACGCCTGTTTCAAGCTGGCTATTAGCGGTATTGTCATTACACAGTCACCAAGCGCGTTAAGTTGAATAATCAGAACTTTTTTTCCATTCAGATCACCCGGTATCTTCCCTGCGGCACGCATGGCGCCACATTGACGAATTAACGATCCCGGCATGATGCCTTTTATTCCGTTTTTAATAAAATTAAGCATCTTTCACCTGTCTCAAAATAACGGCTGTATCTTTTGCTATAACGTCCCAGTCAAAAAAAGAGGCTAATGCCTTCGCACCCTGTTCCAGCCTGCGCCGGAAAACATCATCCGACATTACTTGAATAATTGAATCACATAAAGAGTCAGGCGTAACCTGATCCGGCCACAACATATTTAAACCGTTTTTAAAATACGGAATACTCACGCGCGGCGGAGTGGTTACAACCGCTTTCCCATGCGCAACCGCGGCCATAAGACTCCCCCGCCTGTCGCTTACACCGCCGTCATAAGGAAGTACCACGAGTGTGCTTCTTGAGATTAGAGCGGATACCTCTTTTTCGGGCAGGTGGCCTGTCCATATCACGTTTTCTTCCAGACCCAGCTTCCTTGCCCTCTCTCTGTGTTTCTCAAGATTTTCTGCAACGTCCGATATGCCGCCGCCGATCATGAGAAACCTGAAATCTTTTTTTTGTTTTGTTTTCAGCATATGCAAAGCATCCAGCAGAAGATCAAGGCCCTTCCCGGAATAAATCATTCCGAAGAACACCATTACAGAAATATCCGCGACAGAAGCTGTTCCTAGCGAAGCGATACATCTGCCGGTTATCGCATCGCTTTCCGCATTCGCTCCATGTTCAGGCATAATGTTTGCACCAATTGGGATAAACGAGGTCTTTTTCCGGCAGAACGGCAGGAATCTATTTATCAAATAGGATACTTCAGAATTAGTGCTGATAATAGCCCCGGCGGCCAAGGTCAACCTCAGCGCTATCAGGTAATTGATTCTGCCACCGCCCCACAGCGTATGAAGACTGATAGTGCTGGGAAATTTTTTCAGAAGTACGGGTAGCGCCATTTTGAATTCTGTTTTATACATGGCTGGCGAATATTGAACGTTCACAACGTCCATGGCGCTTTGAGTCACCTGTTTAATGCATTCCTTCAGCGCATCTGCACGCCATTCTCCCGGGATTTTGTTTACGATAATGGTCCCATCTTTTGCGGGGCCTGTATAGCTATCGCCCGCAATAACCATTATTTCATGTCCAAGGTTTTCCAGGCGTTTAGCGAGGATTATGGTGTAATGAGATATTCCGCCTTCTATTCGTGCCGGCGGATATTCAGGGCTTATAATGGTGATTTTCATCTTTCTCTATTGCCGGATTTGCCGGCGTGCAGTCTCTATGCCGTCTTCAATATGTTCCTAAATAACTCCATAAGCTTATCAATATGCGAGTCCGCGGAAAAGTTTTTTGTAACTACCTCATTAGCCTTCATGCCCATTTCTTTAATCTTTTCCGGACTGTTGACCAATAACTGAATCTTCTCCGCCATCTTGTCAAAACGGTTCGCTTCTATCAGGAATCCGGACTCATTGTTCACGAGCCAATCGCTTATGCCGCCGACATCAAAGGCAATCGCGGGCCTGTTCATAATTCCAGCCTCCAGCCCTATTATCCCGAAAGGTTCCGGCCATATCGACGGAACAACCACTACTGAGTGCGAATTGTACATTTCCTGCAGCGCCTGACCCTCGAGCCAGCCGCGGAACTTAACTCTCTGCTGGAGACCAAGATCATAGACCTTCTTTTTCATGGCTTCTTCATCAGGACCCTGCCCTACGATGTCGAGCGTAATCGAAGCGTCCAGACCGGACATCATATCCACCAATCCCAAAATACCCTTGGCCGCGACCAATCTGCCCACAAAAAGTATTTTTTTGAAATCGACCGGGGGTATCCACTCCCGGTTTTCCCACTGTGGAAAATATGGTGTAATATATATTTGTTTTTCCGGTATCCCGTTACGAACTAGTATGTCTTTCATGAATCCTGATGCAACAGCAACAGCTTTCATTTCGGATAGACTGTCCAGATCTGTCCGCGCTCTTCGAAATGATTTCCATGCTCTTACAGGGCTCCTTGGCATGCAAAAACGCTTATGTGCGCGCAACATGCATAACGGGCTGACCGGATACCGGCAAGTTGCAATCGGATTGCTGAGCAGACGTTTGCCGTCGGGACATGTCGTCTTGTAACCGTGAATATATTTGACACACGGATATTGCGAAGCCAGAAAAGATATCACCCTGCCGTTGTCCAGATCATGCACATAAACCACATCCGGTCTGATTCTGTCCACGACATCCTTAAGACCATTCAAAGTTTCTGCTGAGGCTTTATGGCCGGACGTCCAGGCCGGCTTATATGAGAACGCCTGATCGAAGAGTCGCGCATCTGCGGGTCCCTCCGCATGCAGAATGGAAACAGAAATGTCACATGCCTTCAGGAGTTTAGTGACATCGGCAATATACTGCTCGACACCGCCTTCCCGCCCGGCATTTCTTGTAACAATAAGAACTTTCATCTATGGTTTCTCGAAAACAATCACGATGTTCCGCATGAATCTGTGCCCTAGTTTTGTTTCTTTGTTGAGTGTAACTCTAACATGACAATGGATATTATAACTAGCCTGCAGTATTGTCTAGCCTGCATATGACATGCCATAGAATGTCCGCGTTCCATCGCAAAAAAACTAACGCGGCTGAATATCTATCTGCAGTGAAATATCAGCCGGATCGGAAACTTCCCATCCCTGCGCAACACGATATCCGGGCAACCAGATAATCTCGCCATCACACTCGAATATCGGAATATTGCTCCGTTCTTCAACCGGAACTTTGGCGTCAACAAAGATATCCTGTATCTTCTTTGAACCGGACATGCCGAACGGCTTTATTCTGTCGCCCGGCTTCCAGGACCGGACATATATTTTTTTTCTGCCCACAGCTGAAGCGGAGATAGACGCTTTAGCCGGCAATGCTCCGGGTTTTGTACCGCGCACTTTGATCAAGCCCTTCTCCTTGCTCACGATAATACGAAATCCATTTTTTGCCAGAACCGTTTCACCGGGCACCTTCAACACCGCGCGGAACGGCACATCGCATACTGGCGCCTTGCTGTTTCCTTTCTGAACCTGCAATTTTCCATAATGCCTGCTCACTATCCAGCCTTGCCCGGCATCCATCTTTTTCGCCCCGCCCTTGCCTGTTAAGAGTTTTGCTATTCCTGCAATTGTGTCAAACCCGGCCTGCTCAGAATCAACACCCGCCGAAACAAGCCAGAGCCTAACCACCCGCCTCAGTCCGGCAACAGGCAAACGTTTAAGCCTTTCTATAACAAGTCCGGAATCTGACCTGCAGTCCTCCAGCATATCGAGCGCCAGAACTTCCAGCCACTGATCTTCGTCTCTTAACACCTCCGCCGTTTTCAGCAGTGTCTGCCTAATTGCCGGATTCAGCTTTTTCTCCAGTAAAGGCAATATTTCATGTCTTACCCGGTTGCGCAGAAACATAAGGTCTTTATTAGATTCGTCTTCGCGCCATGAAATATGCTTCCTCTTGAGAAAATCTATTATCTCATTTCTGTCTGTGCCAAGAAGAGGCCTGACAATTTTTATACCGTGTAAAAAAGTTTCTTTTGAGATTCCGCACAAACCGCGCGGTCCGGCGCCACGGGCAAGTTTCAATAGAAGGGTCTCCGCTTGATCATCTGCCGTATGAGCCGTTGCAATAATACCGGCTCCTGTTTTCCGCGCGGTCCGCGCAAGAAATTTATATCGCGCTTCACGTCCCGCCATTTCCAGCGAAACTCCATTGCAACGCGCTTCTCCGGCAACATCCGCCCGGCCAAGCACAAACGGTAAGCGCAGTTTTTTGGCGGCCTGCCGCACAAACGCGGCGTCTTTATCTGCCTCCTTGCCGCGCAAGCCGTGATTCAAGTGCGCCACGGTAATTTTGATTTGCATGCTGTCGGCAAGTTCATGAAGAATATACAGCAAAGCAACTGAATCTGCTCCGCCGGATACTGCGGCAAGCACATGCTGGCCGGGTGAAAGAAGTTTGTGCTTTTTTACAAAATTATAAACTTTGCCGATTATGCGCATTGGAAATCAAACGCCTGTAATCTTCTTTATACCGCCCATGTACGGCACAATTGCGTCCGGTAATACAACTGAACCGTCGGCTTGCTGACCATTCTCCAGAATGGCAATCATCAAACGCGGAAGCGCCACTCCCGAAGCATTCATAGTGTGCACAAATCTGGTCTTCCCGTTCTTGTCGCGATACCTGATGGCGGCCCGTCTTGCCTGAAAATCTTCAAAATTACTGCATGACGACACTTCCAGCCACATTTCGTACGCCGGCGCCCAGAGCTCTATATCATAGCATTTGGCCGAGGCAAAACTGATGTCACCCGTACACAGCTCCTTCACCCGGTAAGCCAAGCCCAAGCGCTGGATTATGTCTTCCGCATTCTGGAGTAAAATCTGCAATTCTTCATAAGATGTTTCCGGCTCAACAAATTTCACCATTTCCACTTTATCAAACTGATGAACCCTGATCAGTCCGCGGGTGTCTTTGCCGGCCGCTCCGGCTTCCCGCCGCCAGCACGGGGAATATGCGGTCAGACGGATGGGTAGCGGTTTGTCTATTATCTCCTCACGGTAGAAATTCGTCACCGGCACTTCCGCGGTTGGAATCAGATATAAATCATCCTCCTTTAAATGATACATATCCTGAGCCATCTTTGGCAGTTGGCCTGTGCCCGTCATGGCCGCCGATGAACACAGAAAAGGAGTGGATACTTCGGTGTATCCGTGTTCGTTTACATGAACATCCAGCATGAACTGTATCAGTGCCCGCTCCAGCCGCGCGCCAAGCCCGACAAACAAAGGGAACCCGCTTCCAGCCAGCTTCACTCCCCGCGCAAAATCCAATATGCCCAGCTTTTCGCCAAGTTCAACATGACCGAGCGGCTTGAATGGAAACACAAGCGGCGCACCGTGTTCTTTTACTATTACATTTTTGGAATCATCCGAACCTACCGGAGTGGAAGAATGCGGCACATTGGGAATTGTGATCATCAGTTCAACAAGACCGTCATCTGTCTCTTTAACCTGCTTGTCAAGTTGAGCTATCTTCTCGCCAACCTCACGCATCGCGATTTCTGTCTGACTTGTATCCTGCCCCTTTTTCTTGAGAAACCCGATCTCTTTGGAAACTTTATTACGTTCCGACTTGAGGGTTTCTGTTTCCGTCAGCAGTTCACGCCGTTTTTTGTCAAGGTCCAGCACTTTATCAATTATTCCGGTATCCGCTCCGCGCGAAGCAAGGCCGCGGCGGACGGCATCTGGTTCTTCTCTTATTCTTTTTATATCCAGCATATTGCAAACTCCTATCTATGCGCATATCCTAATGCATGAAACAGAAGCAAAAAAGCATAAAATTAATACCTTTTTCTCTGTTATTAGGGCCGCCCCATCGTCCCGCAATGATCAAAGCTGGAAGATTTCGTTCAGTTGCCGAAGGATTTCCGCCGGTTCGGGAAGATCAGATGCACCGACAGCTTTCCTGATGTTGGTCCATTCCCCGGATTGCTCCGGTAATGTCTCCAAGAACTGTGCAAGGTCGGTCTTGATCAAGTCCGGCAGCTCATACCGCTCTGCCGGCGCCAGCGTGCGATAGATGCGGAACACGTCATAGCGGTGCTTCTTGATGTCCGCACTCTTCACCCTCTTGTCCCCATCGTCCCTGCGTTTGACCAAGTCCAAGTAGGCACGGGCCTTCATCGGAATGAGGCACCATGCCGGTACGATGGGTACGCCATCGACCGACTGTTTCGTTTTTGTCACATATGCATAGTAGACATCATTCAGGAGTATGGCTGATAGACTGGAGACATCTTCGTCGGCAGGGATAGGCGTCAAATGGATACCATCCGGCAAGTCCAACTTGTTGCGACTAAGCAACTCGATCATGAAGGGATATCCCGCTACCTTGGGTTTCTTGAAACGATAGAACTCCGGCCGCTGATCGCTTTGCTGTAGACTCCCGTATTGGCCATCCCTGACGAAACTCCAGAATCGCTTGAAGAACTCCAAACGCAGAGCCTCTACGATCAGCACCAAATCGAGATCCCTTGTGGCCCGGAACTCCAAACCACTCTCACCCATCCATATATCGCAAGCGGCGCCCCCAATCAGCACAAAGCAGTCCTCCAATCCGGCGAAATGCTTTTTGAACTTCTCTAACCCCTCTACCATGGCATCGCCTCCATCATTTCAGCCAACGCGCCTTGTACTCGTTCGTCAGGGCTGTTGCGTAGTGATAGGTACAGGGAGAGATCATCAACCTGCTTACCGTCGGCAGAAATCACCTCGGGAGCGTAGACCCACTGTTCGATCTCGACAGAATCGGACTCTCCCCTGAAATGCCGAAACAGCCTTCCTTCCTTCATTGCCGCTTTGAACGCGGATATGGACATGGCATACACAGGAGCAGAGTCGGCGGAAATCATGCTTCGTTTCGCCAAGGCGCTCATCCCTGCATACAGAAGCGAAAGCTGGATGCCGCTTGCCGCCCTGCAGTAGGTTCGGCACCTTACAGGGTTCCAGAGATGCGGCATGGCGAGATCCCAAAGAGCACGCCGATTATTCTCAAACATCAAGTTCCTCACTTTTCCGGTACCCTTGGCCCGGCATAGCCCGGCTTCTTCCAGCTCTTGACGGACTCTGGTCATTGAAGCAGGAGAATAGTGTAGACGTTCCGCCCATTCATTAAGAGACAAACTGCCAAGATCCGGACGCTGAAGGTAGAGCAGTAACACCATCTGCGCCGGGGCTGAAAGTTCATGCCTGTTACCTGAAGACAGGGATGAAGGCTGTCCCGACAATTTTCTCAGGTCCACGAGAATCATTGGAAGATAAACCTGATGGTGCGGCACAATGAAGGCCAGGCCCTTGCTGATTAACCGTTGACGTTCGAATGGTAGCAGTGAAGGCAACAGAAAAACTACCGGTTTTTCAAGGAGTGCGTGTGCGTTTTCAGCGTCTTTAGCCAGGACTGCCGGTGCCGGAAGCGCCGCCTTCTTCAACTCCAGAAGACAATACTCCCGGCCGAATAAAAGAGCGTCATACACTTCGTACCTGCTCCCCAGGTATACGGGCATGCGTTGTTTCGCTGCCGGGTCCAAACCAAGCCGAACATGTTCAGCCCCAACCTGCAGGAGGTACTCTTTCATTGATTGTATTAGGTTTTTCATAGCAATCAGACCTCCAGCAACTACTAATAAAACGCACATTACCATAGATTATGAAACCATGCAAGCAAATGGTAGCGTTATTTTTGGCCCTACTTTCACAGACTTTGAGGTGCGAACCCGGTTTCTAAAGAAAATTAACCACTCAACCTGCAAGTTCCCTGCACATTTAACAATGACTTGAGTTGCTGAACTATATTCTTTGAAGATCATCTATTAGAGGTGAGAGATTTTGGCCACCTGATAACAAGTAATGCCATGATAAAAAATTATCTTGTGTTTCCGTATTGGATATGATATAAAGTGTGAACACTTTATATCATACAGTACAGATTGACGGGGGATGATGGAAGGTGTATGAATCTTATTGCGTTGTTGGAAAAGTTATGCTATACAGTGTTTACACTGTATAGCATTGGAGAGATTGCATGACGAAACTAACTTTTGATCAGAAGAAGGAACTTTTGGGACTCTTGAGCCGCCCTATGCGGTATGGTGAGCTACGCCTGCTTCTTTTGGACTACATAAAGAAGACTGCCTATCAGCACATGAACTCCTTTGAGGATGCCCTCAGAAGAGATAATGTCCTCGTATCTTTCAACGTAAAGATGGAGAACGGGCGAGTCGTAACGCTCTATTGCTCCTCCCCGCCCACCGAAATCAATCCCCATGACGTTGCGTTTGGCCTCTGCCCCAAAGGGTACTTCTGCAACACGACTTCTGTCTATTTCCATGGCCTCACCAATCAGGTGCCGAAGAGCATCTACGTGGCCATGGAGAGCCTCGGAGCACAGTACGAGCAAGCCAGGAAAGGGCAACTCACAAACCATGATATCTTTGCCTCTTTCGTAAAGGCGCACAGGCATACCAAGAACGCCTGCAAATTCAGAGATCATGTGATATTTGTGACGGAGAGGGTCAACAGAGGTGATCCCGGAGTTAATCGGGTCGCCACGTATAACCGGATTTGTCCTAAGGGTTCCAGGGTGACGTCACTGGAGCGGGCGTTGATTGATGCGGTCGTTCATCCCCATTACAACGGCGGGATTAGTTCAGTCGTGGAGTTCTATCGTGCCGGGGCAAAACGCATGAACCCCACTAAACTACTGAAAGTCTACAAGGCCCTGAACTTCAAGTATCCCTACTGGCAGGCAATAGGATTCCTTTGTGAGAAAGTCGGAGCCGACCGCACATCCGGGGCCATAGCCGACAGTTTTAAGGCGAGAAACAAGTTCTATCTGGATCATCTGGCAAAGGATTCATGGGCATTTAACTCGAAGTGGCAGATTCACTATCCGAAAGGCATCTTGGAATGACAATAACCGAAGTTCTCAAAAAGAGCATACTGGCCATCTACAGGGATCCTGTCGTTGCCCGCGCTCTAGTCCTCAAGGGTGGAAGCGCCATCAGACTCTTTGAAGGCGACATGCATAGGCTGTCCATTGATGCCGACTTCTCAGTGGAAAACAAGATCGACGATGAGAAGAAGTTCTTTGAACGGATGCACAAAGCTCTCTCCAGCGCATTCAAACATGACGGGTTAGACGTGATTGACTTCAAGGCTCCCCGCAGGCCGGCGAAACAGAAGCTCGGCTCTCCACCGTGGTGGGGCGGATGGAAATGCGTGTTCAAGCTGGTGCCCCACGATCTGCATGCCAAGTCACTGGAGACCCGGAGAAGGAACGCCTTGATTCCTGAAGGATCAAACTCGACGGTCATAGAGATCGACGTGAGCGACGGCGAATACTGCGGATCAAAAAGATCAAAGACTCTCCAGGGGGTCAAAATTCAGTGCTACACTAGGGAGCTTCTGGTTCTGGAAAAGATACGAGCGATATGCCAGCAGCATCCCTCGTACAAGTACACCACAAAAAAGAACAGAGCCAGGGACTTCTACGATATCCAACGCATGACGGAGCAAATCGATGACAACTTTATCGAGACGTGCCAGCGACATCTAGGGAAGGTATTTCTGGCTAAGGAGGTGCCTATCGAGCTCCTCTCGGCATTCTGGGATCCGGAGTTCCTTTCCGATCAGGAGCTGGGCTTTCAGGAGGTCATTGACACCGTGCAGGGAAAGGTTGAGGTGTTTGAGGTTTACATCCAGCACGCGCGGCATCTGATTCGTCAGATCCGCCCTGAAGTCGCCCCGAGCGCGTGACGAGCTTGCGGAGTCATGACATTCACTTGTTGTTCAATACTGATACAGTCCCAGAGCTGATTAAGTCGAACCTCTCGGTCTACAGGGTCCGTATCACGCCTCAACATTCGACAATTCATCAAGCCTTTCCCTGAGAAGTTGCTGCTTAAACCCTCCTTAACTTCACACCGCATCCACCGCCTTGTTTGTAAAATTCGTCTTTATAACAGTAATAACTTCCTCAATTTTTAATGGTAGACCCCGTTTCTATAATGTTAGTTGTATTAGCACGAACTTCTCGAAGAAGTTTTTCATTCTCACGCGAAGGGTGTTTTAGCGAAGAGCGTTTTAAGTCGCCATTTTTTTTAGATTCCTGTTCGGCGAATTTCTGCACCCGATCGATACGTGGAGTATTTGGACCTCTTTCGCGGATAATATCGCACAAAGCTCTTGGTATACTATATTTCCTCATATCTTCCGGAGTGGCCTCATCTTGCGCAAGCTCCAATACTAAATCAATAAATATAGCTACTTTCTTATCCTGCGCTCGATACATCTCCGCGTCCGCTTTTCCTTCCTGAACAAGACGAGACTTGTCATGACCCAACATCCCAGATGCGGCGGTGTGGTAACCATCCACAAGGACTCCTGCAGAAGCTAAACATGCCTCGCCCCGCAAGTCCGAAGCAACAGATGGATTAGTGATGAGCCCGGAGCAAAAACGGAGTACATATTCGGAATCAATGTGCTGTTTATCCACAAATGTATCTTTGGTTGCATAGCGCAATGCCAATTGTCTCCAGTGCACGGAAGCCGTATCCACACCAGCGCAAGCAAGTAGATCAGAAGATAAAAGTCCTTCTTTTTGCTTCACTTCTTTCAAGGCCACCTCGATCAACATGCCCTCATTACCCTCCACGCCACTATCAACTGCGGCACCGTACTGATTACAGAGATCAAACACCTGTTGCTTTGAGAGAGAACGAATAAATGCAAAGACCGCTTCTTCATCTGAACGAATGCGATTAAATTGCTCAAAAAGTGAAATTTGCTGTTCCGCAACAGTGTAATTAACAAACAACGGTAGAACTGTCAGAAATATAAGTTTTATCAGTGTTCTTTTCATAGCACCTCCCAATAGCGATTCCGAAGTATCACGCCTCAACATTTAGACAATTCATCAAGTCTATCCTTGAGTAACTGTTGCTTCAACCCATCTTCCATCTTAACCCTGCAATTGACAATAAAACCTGCTAGTAAGCCGGTCAATATAAAACGGACTGGAAGCCCCCTCTTGCTATTATCTTCTGCAGGTAATTCCCTCATCACATGGGGATAACCCGGCCACCAACACATATTGCTTGAGTTTCCCGCCGGGTAATGCAATATGCTCTCTAATAACAAGAAGAAAGCATGTACATATAATATGAAGATCTATCTTGTAACCTTTATTATCTGCCTGCTGTCTATTACTGCCACCGGAAATCAGGATAAAGATGTCTCGCCCATAATCACCTCAACATATAATGAGAGATGTCTGAAATATGAAAATAACCCCGATATTATGGTGCGCCCCGGCCTTCTGGCCGACCGTAAATCAAAACAAGTTCTGGTTCAAGCAGAAGCCACAGGATTAGAAGCAGGTTCCATTGCCGAATTTCTTCTGATATCCCAAAACAGCGATCACTCTTATGAATCTGTAGCCATCTCGTATGCCAAGCCCGGCGACATCCGGCAGGCGCTGTTGTTCATAGGCGCCGAACCCGGCATTCCGGCGTCTCCAAAGGATCTGCGCTTTTCACCAAAAGGCGAACGTGTTTTTGTTTATTTCTCATCCACTAATTCCAGCTTCAACCGCGTGCCTGTCGAAAAAATGATCATCAACACCCGCACCGGCAAACCTCTTCCGGAAACCGGATTTGTCTTTACCGGTTCCACTCTGCCGGACACAACCGGAGTGGTAACCTGCGCCGCTGACACTGATCAGCCTTGCGCCATAGTTGCCAACTATAACGAACCCAACGCCCTGCTGAATGTGCCGCGCAACGTGCCGCAAAAAGAATTTTACGGTCAACAGGTTGTGAACGCAAAATACCTTATGCCAACCGGGCAAATACTGGAAGTCTCCATCGAGCCCGAATATAAAAAAGGCAATAAACGCGTTCTGGACCTTCTGCTCCACGCGAAGCCTGATCCCAAAAAAGGAATTTCCTACGACATGACCGATAGCCGGCAGGCAAAATTGCTTTCAGATGCCAAGCTCAGTTCCGTATTCAAAAAATTCAAGTCTCTGCTTAAGAATGGACAAACTCCTTTCGTCTGTCTGCAGATTGACGATTGTTTAATATTGAAAGATATAAGTGATCTTTGCTCCGCCCTTGCCCGTGTTGATGTAAGCGATGGTATCAATGTGGAGCCTCCGTTATCTCATCATCTCTATTACCGCGCTTTTATTCCCAACGAACGGTTCCGCAACCGAACGGAACGCATCTCACAGCCATGGGAACTGCTGTTGAAAAAGGAGTCTTCCGCTGTCAGCGGCACGCTGGTGCAAATAGAACAGATATGGCAAAACGACAAGATGGATCCTGATTTAAACTTTAAAGAATACACCGTCGCCTCGCCATCGCTTTTGCGCGACAAGCTGAAAGAAATAGGCCCCGGCTCACCGGCTGTTTTTGTTTTCGCCAACGGCGACTTGTCTCACGGCGAACTGCTGGATTTCATTTCTCCCGTCACGAATACTCATCCAATGATCCATGTCTTTCTTAATTAACTGCAATTGCGGGGAAAAGTTATTTGCGAGTGATTTTGCGGATTACGGTGATTCCTGTCTGCAGAGTTGCATTCATCCATCCGACAAATCCGCTTGCGGCGTAATTTATCATCATGCTCACTGAATGTGATTTCTCCTCCTTGAGCCGAATGGCAAGCGGAACAGAGGAAAACCGGGCCAGCAGAGTTATCGCAAACAGGAGGTGAAAATTATTAAAATGCATCGCGCCGACAACCCATGAGAATGTTGCAAGGGCTTGCGCCAGCAATCCGCCCAGCACACTGCCTATAAAACTCAGAAAGCCTGTCATCATGCTGTGCATGGCCAGATACGAGGAACGGTTCTGTTTGGGCGCGGTGTTTAACAGGATATTGAAAGCGGCCAAATTGAATCCCGGCCAGCAGATGCCGCTGAGAGAGGCATCCAGCCATAGAACCCAGATGCGGTCCGGTGTGACAATTAACCATGGAATCAGCAGGCATGACAGCAGGACAGAGGTAAAAATCAGGATCGGACGGTTTCCAATACGGTCCGTCAGCCGTCCCCAGAACGGCAGGGTGCAGAGGGCGGTAATCTGAAAAATAAGGCCATATACCGCGATCCAGGTCATTTGCATGTTCAGATTTTTCAGCATGTGCGGCTGAAAAAACGGACTGGAGAGCGAGCATGCCATGGTAAACGAAGAGGCAAACAACAGCAGGCGCCGGAAATCCGGATTGAACCATGGAATTGAAATGGTTTCGCGCAGAGAAATCGGTTTCTCTTCCTGAAGCGGCGGCTCCCATTGACGGCGCAGGAGAAATCCTGTCAGGACCGCAAAAATAATCGAAATACCATAGAACATAAAAAACAGCATGGGCAACCCCACCTGCGGTTCCAGAAAATCGTATAGTTTGCCAACCCCGAACAGGGAGATCATGCTGACGGTACCGCAGATTGCGTTGCGGAAGCTGAAATAGCGGCCGCGCCGTTCCGCCGGAACCAGATCGGTCATCCATGATGTCCAGGAATTTCCCGATATATTCATGAGAAAACTGCCGAGAAAAATCACACCGATGAAAGCTGTCAGCCGCCAGCCGGGTAAAAGCGGCAGAAATGGCAGTGTGCAGAGCAGTGAACAGAGCAAGCGGCCGCCAACACCGGAGGTGATGGTTAATAGTTTCCGATGCCCGAATCGCGGGATCAGCCGGGAGCTAACCAGACATCCTGCGGATGACAATGCCGGAAAGGCTGCCAGCAATCCAAGGTGGAAATCATTGGCACCAAGCATGAGCGCATAGGCAGGAACCAATGCACCTCCGGTTAATACCCCATGAAGAACGGCGCATGCTCCATCCCAGATGGAAATTCGAAGACTGTAATCCGGTTCTCCGGAAGGAGTTTTTGCTGATGTAATTCCCTGCCCATTCCCCTTACCCGCTTCCATATATTTCCCCTCTTTATGACAAGAAAAATATGCTGATATTTAATGGACAAAAAGTCAATTTCTTACAGACTATGCCGGATCGCGCAATTTTGGTATTACCCGCGTCCGAATTTTTTATTCAGTTCCTGAAAGGAGGTAAAGATAAGCGTCGGACGGCCATGTGGACATGTGTAAGGCATTTCTGTTTGAGCCAGATCTATAACAAGCTGTTCTATTTCCTGCAGACTGAGTTTATCCTGCGCTTTCACCGCCGCTTTGCACGCAACTTGCGCGATTATCTCCTCCAGCTGTCTTTCGCCGCCGCGCTGTCCGGCTTCTTCAAGCGCGGAAGCAATATCCGCGAGGAGAGTCACCGCGGATACGCCGGAAAAATAAGAAGGCATGGCATCCACCACAAAGGCGTCACCGCCGAATTCGGAAATGCCGAAGCCTATTTTTCTGAACAATCCCATGCTTTTGCGCACGCGCAGAGCGTCTTTGGGGCCCAGCTCCACGGTTTCCGGAAGCAGAAGATTCTGCATCTCCACCTTTCCTCCGGTAACAGCACCCATATAACGTTCAAAAAGCACCCTTTCATGAGATGCGTGCGGATCCATAAGCACCATGCCGTCCTCTGTCTCCATCACAACATAAAGATTGCCAATCTGACCAAGTACCCGGCAAAACTCCCATGGTGACGAGGATGCTGTTTTCTTCTCCTGCTCGCAGCCCTTCTCCTTTTCCACTTGCTCCAACTTACGGTCATCATGCCTGACTTTGGCTTGCGACTCGTTGAAAGCGAAATCAACACGCGGACATTTGAACGACCGGGTCACCGGAAGATTTTCTATCTTCAACTGTACCCCCGGCACCGGGATCCTGATTCCTGCTTCCTTTTTTGAAATATCGTCCATCGCAGGCGCGGAAACCGCCAGCGCTTTCCGGACCGCTGCTATAACCGCATCCCTGATTTCACTTGGCTCACGGAAACGCACTTCTTTTTTTGTCGGATGCACATTTACATCAACGTTTTCCGGATTGGTTTTGACAAACAAAAACACGCACGGATGCCGGTCTTTCGCCAGAACTGTGTGATATCCCTCGCGGACAGCGAACGAAAGCACCGACGCCGAGGTGGATCTGTCGTTGACAAAGACGTACTGCTCGTTTCTATCAGCCCGGTTCAAACCCGGAACGCTTATATATCCCTCCACTTTCACATTGCTTGTCTGGTAATCAACCTGTTTTAAGCTGAGCAGATAATCCGCGCCGAACATATCGCGGATTCTGTCTTCAAGATTCCCTCCACCTGCCAGCGAGTATGTAAGATTATCGTCGGTCTTCAACGTCATGCCCAGAGCCGGACAAGCCAGCGCCTGCACGATAAATCCCGTTCTGATATGTCCTTGTTCTGTCTGGTATGAACGGAGAAATTTTTTCCGTGCCGGAACGTTGAAAAATAGATCTCTCACCTCCACAGTTGTTCCGACCGGCCTGCCTATATCGCGCACATCCTGAATCGTTCCGCCGGTAGTTATAATTTCAGTTCCACCGGACCCGCTACTGCAGGTTGTCAGGCGCAACCGTGACACGGAAGCTATCGCCGCAAGTGCTTCGCCGCGAAATCCCAGTGTTGCTATTTTTTCTATGTCATCAACATCTTTTATTTTGCTTGTAGCGTGTCTTTCCAGAGACAACAGCGCGTTGTCTTTGTTCATGCCGCTACCATTGTCGTGTACGGCTATCAATTTCCGGCCGCCGTTTACTATTTCGATGTCTATCCGGGAAGCGCCGGCATCAATGGCGTTTTCAACAAGCTCTTTCACGACTGACGCCGGTCTTTCCACCACTTCGCCTGCCGCGATTTTGTTGACCACCTTTAAAGGCAAAACTCGAATGTCTGTTTCAGATCCCATGAAGAGTAGGATATGCGGGCGGACGCCTGTCAGCAACCGGAAAATCCTTAATCTTCCGGAATCATAATAAGATCAGATCTGTATTAAGGGCTTTATTAGGCTTGAATAGGCCTTTTTACATTATGACATCAACCTGAACATCGTCCGAACCGCTATAGTCTTTTTTCTCATCACCTTGTTCGGGAGTTTGATAAGTAGGCAGATATCTGTAGTAAACTTCCAGCATCAGCGCGCAGAGCGTTGTATGGTAAACACGTCCGTATCTTTCCTCGGATCCCGTCACATCCCAATATCCTGTGTCCTTGCCATCCGCTCCGCTGCCTTTGACAATAGTCTGATTTTCCACAATCTGTTTGGAAAATACGTTGTTCCAGCCGGTCCACGCTCCGCCGCCTTCATGGAACATCGCCTGCGTAATGTAATACCACGCGTAAACAGGACGCGTGCCCCACGGCTCCTTCCAGTTGCAGGTCGCTTCCTTTCTCAGCCAGACCATTCCCTGCTTGGCTTCCTTCTCCTTCGCCGCGCCAAGCAACTGCATCCCTAGCACTCCTACCGCTGTCAGCCGCCCGCCGAACATGCCGCTCCCAGGATTATAATGAAAAACACCCGTCTCATCTGCGTGACTCTTCAGCCCGGCAACGCTCTTTTTCAGTGCCTGTTCAAGATTGGGATTCTCAAGCCCCGCCATCTTGGCGGCCTTCAGTGCCTGCACACACCAGCCGGCGTATGAAATATCGTCCCTCTGGCTCTGCTGGCAATGATAATCCCAACTCCCGCTCGGATGCTGGCCCTTGATCACCACTTCCAGGCTTCTTTCCGCCGGTTCTTTCAACATCGGTATCTTGGTCAAACCATACGCCTCGCATAGCGCATACGTGGCTATGGGCTGACTGTATTCATTCTCATCATTACCCACCTTGCCTATACCGTTAAATCGCCCGTCTGCCTTCAAATTCTCGATCAGCCATTTAATACTCTTTTCCACGGTTGTCCCGAATTCTTCAGAGCCGGGTGTTTCACCATGCGCCAGAAATGTCAGCAGGGCAAGCCCGGTCAGAGCCGGTTTCGATTCACCTACGTCCTGTGTATGCTTATCGCCACCACCGGTTTTCTGGCTCCATGATCCGTCTTCCGCCTGACATTGTTTCAGCCACCGCAATGCTCTCATTACAGTATCTTCAGTTCCACTGCCGCCGCCGTATTTACCCAGCGCACTGCCGCGACTGCCGGGATTACGACTGCCGTAAATGCCTCTCATGACAATAGGGCTTTTCACCATTGCCACAGAATCCACAACCGACGGCTGAGGGCTGAAGTCAGCGCCGACCTCTGTGTCGGAAGAAACAAAAGAGGAAGACTCCGGGCTATTGTTTAACGTTTCTGTCACATTCATTTCCACGGGTTCGGGCGGTTCTATTTCTTCATCCGGCAATTCTTCCGGCTTTTCCAGATCGTCTTGTAATTTTTCCTCCTGAATTGTCACGGTAATTTCAGGTGTCTTTTCCGGTATAATGGCGGCCAGTATCCCCATAATGAAAAGTATAATGAAGGGTGCTATCAAGCCTGCAAAAGGACCCAGTAGTCGTGTCATCTGCAGTTTGGCATATTTATAAGCTCCGGTATCATGCGACTGCCTGAGACCAGAAAAAACCATCCCTATACTTTCAAAGAAAGACGGTCTATCAAACATTTCCATCAGTTTATGCTGATTTAAATCCTTTTTCTCTTTGTCCGCCATAATTCAGCTCCAAATTCATTCTTCCCTATTTTGGGCCGTTTTTCGCCAATATTACTCTAAAAACGTCTCTGGCCGTTTTAAAATTAGATTTTTCTCCATTTTACATGCTGAATACTGACAGATTTTTTAATCCCAGTTTCGAGCATATATCAAGAAGTTGTATTAAATAAGCGTGCGGTGAATCGCCGGTGCACTTGATAATAATAGATGCTTCCGTGCTGAGCGAGCTTAGTTTTGAGAGTCTCTGCTCAAGATCCTTTATTTCTTTGGGTGCAATTTTTCTTCCGCGCAGAACATACCCGTATTTATAGACCTGAATGGTCACAAGGTCTTCTATTTTCTGAACTATCTTTGGATTAGGGTCCGGAGCTGGCCGGGTGATATCCAGCTGTGACATAATATCTTCAATCTGAACTGTTACTATGAAATAAATCATCAGCTGAAACACCACATCTATCATGGGTGTCATTTCCAGCTTTGGATTACTCAACGAAAAAACTCTCGATTTGCGTTTTTTCTTCATAGTCTTACTTATAAAGCATCAATTGATTCCCCGATGCCTGCCCTTTGTTTGTTTATGCTCCATTACCGCCACAAAACTTATCTTCGTTATACCTATTTCCGTGCAGATATCCATCACCTGCCGTATGGCTTTATGCTCGGTCCGGTAATCACCCCTCACCAGCACAGGAAACGAACCGTGAAACCGCTTGTATCTGCCTATCATTATATTCCGGAACATGGTGGACGACATCGGCGCGTTATTGATGGATATCTTTCCTCTGCGGTCTATTTCAACTATTATTTTTCTCGGATCGCTCTCCTGCGTGATCATTTTACCATGCACTGCGTCTTCAAGAACGATCGTCTTGTTTATTTCCTTCATCTGCTTGATCGTTACAATAAAGTATATGATCAACTGAAACACCACATCAATCATGGGCGTCAGATCTAATTCAGGATTTTCGTCGTTTCTTTTAGCCATACCGCGCTTCCTGCCGGGTGTTTTTTGTCTTTTACCCCTCTATTCAGACACTACTTCGACATTACGGAGGTCCTTAATCAATTCCATGGTCATGGCTTCCATTCTCAAGACCATCTTATTGGCCGCGTTTCTGAAGCTGTAATAAGCCGTCACGCACGGCACGGCTATTGTCAAGCCCGCCGCTGTTGTATACAACGCCTGAGCAATCTGCAGAGCCAGAACACCCTGATCCGGCGTACCGCCGGCTAACGCCATGAACGCGCCTATCATGCCCTGCACCGTCCCAAGCAAACCTAGCATCGGCGCAATGTTGGCAGCCACGGCTAGCCATGTAACCCTCTGCATCAGCAATTCAGCTTCCAAATCAGCCGCTGTTGAAATGGCTTCCTGTATCACATCATACCCTTCTTCCACATGACTGAAACCGGCGATAAGAATATTCGCCATCGGGCCCGGTTCGTTTTCACAATTCTGAAGCGCCTTGAAAACATCACCTTCCGACATGGACTGGGTAACGTTGTCTATCAGAGTTTGCGGCATAACTCTCTTTACGCGAACCATTATGCCACAGTCCACCATAAGATACACACCATAACCGCCCGCCCCAAAAAGGGCCAACCACAATAAAACACCCAGCGGTCCGGAACTGAATATTACAGTCCATAAATCATTTGACATTTGCTTGGCTTCTTTCACCTCCACGCCTTCGGCAGCTTCTATTGTCCCGGCTTTGACTTCTTCTGTTGATGCGTCCTTTGCCGCCGGTGCCGCTTTTTCTTCCTGCGCGTAATTATTCATAATGGGAACATATAACCACACAGCCGTAACCGCCAAAACCATCACAATGAACCTTTTCATAATCAAATAATGCCCTTTCTTCTCTTAATTAACCTTTATCTCCACACCGTGAACACGGTATTCCTTCATTTAAACTACTTCATTTCCTTACTGTAAGGATGTTCGGGGAATTCTGCCAAGAGTATTTTTTTCATTTTTGCAGCATGCGACTGCTGGCCAAGCGCTTCAAAACATTTCATGGCTTTATAAATGGCTTCCGGCCTGATGCTTTTTTCGGTCTTAAACAGCGTTACTGTCCTCAAATAACCGTCAATTAAAGCCTTTTCATAGTTACCGTTGGCCATATCTATATCTGCCCGTTTAACCTGCGCTATCGCCACAGTCTCCCGATCTCCCGCCTCAACACGCTTTGTCAAATCTGCCCTTAATTTGTCGTACAGCTTGCATTCAAACAAAGCATCCCAGTAAATTTTGGACATATCACCCGTTATGTCCGTCGGCTTCGCGTCCATCATTACCTTATCACAAACAGCAACCGCTTTCGGCGCCTGCTTCGTCTTCATATATGCTTCAGCCAGCCATCGCCCGGCAACAAGGTCCCACTGCAGCATGGAATATGAATTTACAATTTCTTCCAAATCCGCTATCGCGCTTTGCGGTTGTGTTTTTACGCGATTCACAGCGTCACGCAGTTTCGGCGGCTCGTTTACTTTGATCTCCGCCACATCTTTCAGGGCTACCTGCACCGTGAATCTGTCGGTCACCACAACATATTCCTTTGTTGATCCCTGCCACCGGATTTCACCGCTGATCTTGTCACCGCCTATCTTGGTTATCGTTCCCTGCACAGCTCCAAAAACAGTCACGCTACCCATAATCAGAAACATAAACACGCCCATGATCATCTTGCGCCTGATCCGGACACTGCTAATGTGAATATTTTTCATTGTTGTTCTCCTGTTGATTCCACACTGACATTTGTTGGCGATAATTCCGCCGGCACCGATTCAATACTGCTGTTCGTCTCAATTACATCCGCCACCGGTGCGATTTCCTCTTTTGCTCCTTCCGCCGGAGCTATCACTCCTTCCACCCCTGTTGCCGACGCCCTGGTTTTTGCTTTGTTATACCAAACCCTGATTTCAGACGCGTGCTGGTGCTCCGGAAACATTTTCAGATATTGCACGCAGTTTTCAAGCGCGTCCTCCCACTTATCCAATTCCATCAGCAGTGGCGTGCCTTCATAGTAAGCCGCCTCAAAATACGGTTTCATTTCAGGCTGTGCGGCGTCCGAAAACAGTATTATTGATTGATATGTCATCGCACTCTGGGCCAGCGCTTCTGCGGCACGGTCCGCCTTGCCTGCATCACGCTCCGCGTTGCTTCTGCGCAGTAAAATCCGGGCCACTTTCAAATCCAGATTCGCGCGCTCCGGAAGTGTAGTGGTCCGCTGCCTCACTGCTTTCATCGCTAATATTGAATTGTTAAACAAATCCAACCGCTTGTCTTCATTCTGCTCTTTACTGCCCAGCTCAGCGTATGCTTCCGATAACAACTCCGATGCCTCCACTATGCCGGAGGATTTTGGAAATTTCCCCTGCAGATCCGTCAGCACCTTTATTGCTTCCTCTAAATTTCCTTTTTTGAAAAGCGCTTCTCCTTTCATAAGCATTGCTTTTTCCTGCCATGCCCCGCTTTCTTTCGACGCCAGTATGCGCTCAAACGCCTCTGCCGCAGTGTCATACTCGCCGGCATTCAGCAGTTCTTTGCCAGCCGTCAATATCTGACCCGGACTGTATGTGCCCTCTCCTTCAAACATTTCTTTAAACAGTTTTACCGCTTCCTGCTTCCGCCCCATGTTCAAAAGGTTGCCGGCCAGAATGAATGTTGAATTCATGGCTTCCGGTGATTTTGGATATTTCTGCTTCAAACGTACCAGCGCGTTTCTCGCGTCATCCGGCTTTTCAAGCACAGTCAGAATCGTTCCCAGCTGGCCAAGCGCGGCCGGCGCAAATTGTGAATCCGGAAATTTGGCGACAAGTTCCTCGAGCACCGATGCCGCGTGTGTCTTATACGCTTTAACCTTGTCCTCAGGCTGAGTCACACGCGAAAAGCAGTATGCCTTGTAAAACATCGCGCCGGCCAGAATCTTTGTATTGGCTTCTTTTTCTTCAGCCGATTTTTCATATTTAGCGCCTTCCGTAGAGAGTATTTTGCATAATTCAGAAAATTTGTTCGCCGCAACGGCTATATACTTATCACCCAGCTGTTTGTAAGCGTACGCTATACGCCACTTTGCTTTAATCAGCGCGTGCCCGGGTTCATGCTGAGCCTCAAGATTTTTCACCAGCTTGGACAATATTTTTATCTCACCCACATAATCCTTTGCCTTCTCGAGGATGTCGGCAATTCTGCTTAACGCGCTGGCATACACAGGAGCGCCAACATGTTCCTGTTCTATCCGGGTATAATACGACATCGCTTCATCTGTCTTGCCTTCGCTGAATTTCTGATTGCCAAACTGCATAAGCATGCCGGCCGCCTTCGGGTGGCCCGGGAAATGAGCAAAAAACAAATTGTAAACCGCGTCTTTCCGCTCCGTCATCTTTTCTTCATCATACAACACGGCCAGCCTCAATATCTGATTCCCGGCCTCCAGCATATATGTTTTGTTCTTTCCAAAACGCTCCGCCAGATAACCCTCCACCATGTCGGCATAAATTTTCGCGCCTTCTTCTTGGCTTTTAACATAACATTCAACCAGCCTGCTTAAAGCGGAAATGGAATCCATGCCTTCCGGAAACAGATTCAGCACGCTAATATAAGTTTCTGCCGCTTTGTCATACTCCTGACGATTGAACAAAGTCTGCCCCTGCTGAAACTGCCCCGCTCTCACTTTGGCCATCGCGTCCGCCGGAATTTTGGGATTCACCTTTATACCGGCTTTTGCCAGAGTGTCTTTGACTGTTTTAAAATGTTCCGCCGCAGCAGGCGCCCATTGCGTGTCAGGATACTGCACAAAAGCATTGAGAAAATGCTGAAGCGCTCCCGATGAAACTTGTTTTCCTTCTTTCTGTTCGCCAACAAGCAGTTTTATGATCTGGCTTCTCTCTCCTTTGCCCGATGCTATAAGCCGGTTCGCTTCGTTTTCCATGATTACGCCTACCAGATAACGGCATTCCGCCACCGGGCTCAACTCCACAAGACCGGCGGCATCATCATCGGCTTTTGCCTGCTCTTTCAACTGGTTGTCTATATCTTTCAACTGCGACCAGTAACCATCCACCAGCTTCATCGCTCCGGCTACATCACCCTTCATCACCTTCACATGGGCCATAATTACAATGGCCTTTCCGAACCAGATGTCCTGCACCCAGAATATTTCCGTGCATATTTTTTCTATCTCAGTGTAATATTCCTGCCTCTGATTTTCCGGACGGGCTTCAGCCAGATTTACCATCAATTCGGCGCGCTCAATCTGGAGCTGTCTCCGCTTGTAACGCTCCATCTGCGCCTTCAGGGCATTATTATAAGCCTGCAAAGCGGCCTCGTTTTCACCCATGCGCATCAGCATCTGCGCGTACTTGTGCGCCGAATCAAGATAGAAATCATTTATCGCCTGAGGCGGCACACCGGGATACGCCGCGAAAAAAGAATCATATATCTCCTTCGCTTCCTTGTACTTGCCCCACGCGTAATAACCGTCACCCAGCGCCAGCTTCATCGCCCAGGTGGCCTCATTCTTCTGGTCCGGTTCTTTCTTTATTACCTCAAGAACCTTGTCGAATTTTCCCATGGCCAGCAAGCCCTGCAATTCCATCACTTTCATCCTTGCCGCAACATCGGGATATTTCGATTTGATATTGGCCATTATCTTGTCGGCATAATCAGGCATTCTCAGGTTCTGCAGTTCTTCAACATATTTCAGCTCCTGCTGAACCCATTCTTCCTTGGGCAATGCATCCTGCCCGATTACCAGCCCAACCGGACAAGCCATTAGAAGAATAATCCATATGTAATATTTCATAGATTGCCTGAAAAAAGCGTTTCGATCTGTCATGAAGCTGTTTTTACCGCAAAACGACTTGCCGGTCAATAAAACATCCTTTTATCCCGGATTTTTGGATTATTCACGAGACAACCCCGGAATGGACGGACTGCCTTCCCATGGCTGAGGTGCATTCCACGGTATTTCAGACTCATCCTGTGTCGCGCATCCATAAAGTAATATACATAAAAAACACAGTATTATCGCGCTTATAAAACACAGAAAATATGATATTTGTTTCTGGCGCATGTTTGCACCTGCTTTAACGAAACAGGATATCGCCTTCTTGAACCGGCAATTGCTGCCAGTTTGTCAGTATGTCCGCTATGCAAAGCTTCTGATCCTTCTTCAGCTGAAGAAGTTTTACCTTGCTTACAAACGCTCCATTGACTCCCGGACGCTTAATAAAAAGGGTCACAGGACGAAACTCGCGGCTAAAATCATCGCCCAGCAGTTCCTTTATAAACCCGTCGCTTAACTCGGCAACCGCGAAATTCCACTTGGGATTAACTGATGTTACCTTGCCTTTTTCACCAGCCTCTATTCCGGACCAGTCATCCTTGCCCATGATAGATTCCTTATCGCCTGCCGCCTTTTTACGGAGAGATTCGTTTTCTGACTTCAAAGAGGTAATTTCCCTGTCTTTGGCTACAATAGTATCGTTCAGCTTGGCCACATCACGCCGCAATTCGGCGATTTGATCTTCCAGCGCTTTCTTTTCCGTCTCTAACGCGCTGATCCTGCCCTCCAAGCCGCGGATTTTCTCCGATAATTCCGAAATGGTATTGTCGCGATCCACAACCGTGGCAAGCGTTTCGCGCAGTTTCTGTTTCTTCTCATTCAATTCTTCAACCGCACTAACGTATTCTTTGCGCAAAGTCAGTAATTGCTGCCTCGTAGCGTTCAGGCGCTCGTATTGTGCCTCAGCACTGCTAACCATCTTGTCCAAAATTTCCTGCAGGGTGCCCTTGCCCTTGGTCACCTTCTTCCCCATGCCGTCAACAGACGCTTTTCCGGTCAACGGATCTATCTGATAATACTGCATGAGCTGATCCGCGTTTCTGGCGGAATCAACCATTGACCCCGGTTCCTGAACTTCAAGATCATAATTGTAGTTTTTCCAGAAATCAGACATTTCCGGACTGGTAAGTAATTCCGGGGT
The DNA here is from genome assembly GCA_041306605.1 of Lentisphaerota bacterium. Classification (GTDB taxonomy): domain Bacteria; phylum Verrucomicrobiota; class Kiritimatiellia; order UBA8416; family JAQBFJ01; genus JBFZFB01. Next base: position 40,407 of record JBFZFB010000005.1, read on the forward strand.
GCATGGTGAAATATCACGGTTGGGATCAGCAGGCTTTGCTTCCAGTATTCCGGGCTCGGCTTCAATAAAGGCATCCATGTCCTTTATCGCCTTTTCCATCTTTAACGTGCGCCCTTTTAACATTTCACGCTTGGAAAAAAGCATGAACCCCAGCGCGAATGCCCCTGCGCTAAGCAAGAGAAGGATAATAACTAAGACTCTTAAAACTTTGCCCATAACCACCTCACCTTGTTTACCCAAATGGTTCATGAAAGCTAACTAAAAAATATGCTCTCTACAACAAAAATTTATCGTTCTTTTGTTTTTTTTAAGCTTTACTGAAAATAAATCACGAATCAATCAGCGTTTCACCCGTCTTTATATTTCCATGCGCGTCATCTTCCCGCTCGGAACCGCTTCCCAAATCCCTCGCCAATCCATCCATTTGCTCCACTTTTACTTCTATTTTCCCAAGCCTTTTCTCCGCTTCCATATATTTCTTGGCGGAATTATCCAAATGCTGGCCAACAAGCCGGAATGTCTCTGAAAAAACACCTAACTCCTTCTGCAGGCGCGATAACCCTTCCAGTATCTCCCTCGATTGCTCCTCCACCCGCATGCCTTTCAATCCAAGAATGATCGTCTGCAGATAAACATAAAATGTGTTAGGCGATATCGGTATGACCCGCTTCTTCAGCGCGTATTCAAACAACCCCTGCTCGCCGCCGAACTCGTCATCTCTCACTATCGTTTCGTAATAAACATTCTCCGCCGGAATATACATGAATGCAAAATCAAAAGTGCCTTCATCCATTCTGATATACTTTTGAGCAATCGAGTCAACATGCCCCTTTATGTCGCTCACAAACTGACGCTTCCCCTTCTTCCGCTCTTCCTCATTTTCCGCCGCCAGAATCTTGCGGAAATTCTCAAGCGGAAATTTGGCATCTATCGGCACCATTCCGGCATTAAGAAAAATCACCGCATCCACCGCTTCCCCGCCTTTGAAACGATGCTGTAATTCATAGTGATTCGCCGGAAGCACCTGCGCAATAAGATCAGCCAGAAATAATTCACCCAGCGAGCCGCGAAGCTTCGGCGGCTTCAGAAGATCTTCCAGCTTGGCAATATCCTGTCCAACTTCCAAAAGCCGCAAAGAAGATTTCTCCAACTGCCCAAGCTGCTGCCGCAGATCTCCAAGAACTTTCCCCGTGGTGTCCAGCCGCGAGCCTACCGCCGCGTTGGTGTTTGCCAAACCCTGCGCCATCTGCCCGGCCAGATTCTGAACCGTATCCGTAACTCCACGCCTAAGCTGTTCCACCTGCGCCGCCATTTGCGACAGATTTTCGTTTATCTGCTTCTGGAAAAGAGATTGATCTTCTTCGTTATTTCTGCTTTTTGATTTTCTATCCCAAAGTAGAAATGCCGCAAAACCCAACAGGCAAACAATAGCCACTATTGAAAGAATATCGGCCATTTACAGTCCTTTTTGCGGCTTTCTCCAATGGAAAAACAACCGCTTGTTCAGGATTTAATCATATATTCTGCAATTTGAACGGCATTCAACGCCGCGCCTTTGCGTATGTTGTTTCCACACACAAACAACGCTATCCCGTTCTTTACACTGTCATCAAAACGAATTCTGCCTACTTCAACATCATCCGTTTCCGTGGTACGCAATGGTATCGGATAAATATTTTTCTCAGGATCATCCATCACCTTCACGCCGGAAGCCTTCTTGAGAATCCTGCGCACTTCATCCGGTGTCGTCTTGCGCTTGAATTCTATATTTATGGATTCGGCATGACCGTAAAACACCGGCACCCGCACGCATGTGGCGGATACCTTGATCGTTTTACTGCCAAGTATCTTCCGCGTCTCGAAAAGCATCTTCGCCTCTTCCGTCGTATAACCCGGCATGTCATCCTTCTGCCCGCCAATCTGCGGAATAACATTAAACGCTATCTGATAAGGATAAGCTTCCGCCTTTAGCTTTTTGCCCTTTGCAAAATCTCTCGCCTGCTGATCCAATTCGTTGATCGCGTTCTGGCCGGTGCCCGAAACCGACTGGTACGTGGACACCACAAATCTCTTGATGCCTATCGCCTTGTGCAGGGGCCCCAGCGCCATCAGCGCAATGATCGTACTGCAGTTCGGGTTGGCTATAAAATTGGCATGCTTCTTTTTCAAAACAGCACCGTTAACTTCCGGCACCACCAGCGGCACTCGCGGATCCATCCTGTAGTCGCCGCCGTTATCAATCACCACCACACCCTTCTTCGCCGCATCCCAGCCGTAAACCTGCGACGCGCCCTTCGCGCCTTCTGTTCCAGCGAAGAATGCAAAATCAAGCCCGTCAAAAGCTTCCGCGCTGGCCGGAATCACATGCACCCGCTCCCCGGCTATTTTCTCATAACGCTCAGATCTCGCCATCACCCGCAGTTCGTTCACCGGAAAATTACGGTCCCGCAGAACTTTCACCATCTGCGTTCCAACCGCGCCTATCCCTACAATTCCAACATTATATTTCCTTTTCATTAATAAATGCCCTTTTCCTTTAAATCTCTGTATCTATATTAGCCATCCAAAGAAAATATTCCAAATATTTAGACCCTCGCATACTCCGGGTCTAAAGACAAGATTACAGGATAATTTGTTTTCATCCTGTAAATCCACCTCTTCACAGTTGGTCAACTGTCTGACTTTTCGTTTCACCTCAACTTTGACAACTCCAAAGTTAATTAATAAACCAACCGGTACGCCAGTTGCAACAAGGTAGTTGACCAACTGAATCTCATGTGCTTTGACCATCTTTTCCACATAACTTACCGAAAGAGCCTTCTGGCATTCTGTTTTCAGTCCTGCCCTATGAAGTTCCAGCAATAAACATTTCTCGTCATCACGTCATTCGACATGACTGGTTCGACATGACTGGTCCCGTTTCCCCTATCTAATCATCATATCCTGTTATCCTGTCTGTCCCCTGACCCGTCCTCCGGACCTGAGGGTCTAATTTCTTCTTAAATTCTTGTCTTCTTGCTTCTTCTCTATCCTGACTAAACCAACCCCGCCACCATATCGCCAACCTGCGTTGTTGAATAGCCCATTTGACCGGCGCTCATGCTCTTCAGCTTGTTCTCCGTAACATTCGCCACGGCCGCTTCTATCTTCAGCGCCGCTTTTTCTTCGCCAAGCGTATCCAGCATCATCGCGCCCGCGCAAATCGCCGCCAGCGGATTGATGACATTCTTTCCCGTATACTTCGGCGCTGAACCGCCGATCGGCTCAAACATGCTCACGCCCTTCGGATTAATATTGCCGCCCGCCGCGATTCCCATCCCGCCCTGCGTTATGGCGCCCAAATCCGTTATAATATCACCAAACATGTTTTCCGTCACAATCACGTCAAACCATTCCGGATTCTTCACCATCCACATGCACGTGGCGTCAACATGATAATATTCCCTCTTGATCTCGGCGAATTCCTTCTGCCCGATATCATGAAAAGTGCGCTCCCAAAGATCAAAAACATACGTGAGAACGTTTGTCTTTCCGCACAGCGCCAGTGTCTTTTTCCTGCCGCGCTTGCGGGTATATTCAAACGCGTACCGCAAACACCGCGCAACTTGAGCGTAGTTGTATACCATGGTCTGAATGGCCACCTCATCCTTCGTGCCCTTCATGGAAATGCCGCCTATCCCGGTATAAAGCCCGCCGGTGTTCTCGCGCACAACCACATAATCAATATCTGCCGGCGTCTTGTCCCTGAGCGGCGATTTAACACCCGGAAACAGCTTCACCGGCCGTAAATTGATGTACTGGTCCAGATCAAACCTCAGCTTGAGAAGAATTCCTTTTTCCAGAACTCCGGGCTTAACATCAGGATGTCCGATCGCGCCAAGATAAATCGCATCGAATTTTCTGACCTCGTCAACTTCCTCATCCAAAAGCACCTTGCCCGTCTTTAAATAACGCTCCCCGCCAAAATCAAAATTCTGCATCTCAAGCTTAAATCCAAAAACCTTTTCAGCCGCCTTGAGAACCTTGATTCCTTCTGCCACAACTTCCGGACCCGTGCCGTCTCCGCCTATAACCGCTATCTTATAAGATTTTGCCATATCACTTAATCCTTTATGAAATCTGTTCTTCGTGAGTAAATAAGAGCCAAAGACTACGAAAGAGAAGTCCTTTCTGCAAGTAATGATTTGGGAAAATCGTTGCATATTTCCCTTTAATCGCATACATAAGAGGCCCATGATTAAAGGTATAATTCTCGACCTCGACGGTACGGTATATCTGGGCAAACAAGTAGTTCCCGATGCCCCGGGATTCATTTCCCGGTTTCAGCAGGCCGGTGGACGCTGTCTGTTCGCGACAAACCGCGCCAACCGGACCCCTGAACGCATCCGCGACCAGCTCAACAGTTACGGAATCGCCTGCACCGCCGACGACGTGCTCACCTCTTCTCAGGCAACCGTTCAATATCTCAAGCACGGCAGTGTATTCTTCATCGGCGAAGAAGGCCTCCAGCGCGAACTGGAAAATGCCGGTATGAAAATAACCGATACCTCACCCGATTATGTCATCGTGAGTTTTGACAGAACCGTTACTTATGAAAAAATCAAAAAAGCCTGCCGCCTGATTGACGCAGGCGCCAAATTCATTGCCACAAATCCGGATAAAGCTCTACGCACCGAAGAAGGCATTGTGCCGGGAACCGGCGCCATCGTGGCGGCCATAACCACCGGCTGTGGCAGGGAACCGCTCGTCATCGGCAAACCGGAACGGCTGATTATGGATATGTCGCTGGAAAGACTTGGCATGACGTGCGACGAAGTTATTGTCATTGGCGACGGCATTGCAACAGACATCCCCGCGGGAAAAAAAGCCGGCATGCGCACGGTTCTGCTTCTTACCGGCGTAACCCGGCGCGAAGAAATATCCGCCTCCCCTGATCAGCCGACATGGGTCGCGGAAGATTACAAGGAAATGACCAACCTCTTTTTCAACCCGAAAACAGGGCTGATGTTAACATGACGCGGTTATTCCCAAAAACACTTCTGCGCTGGAACGAACCCAAAGCGTTAAGACAGGTCGGGTTTAAAGAAGGCAGGCGCAGTTTGGCACGCATCATGCCGGCCGTAGTAATAGCTTTTCTCGCAATCCTGTGGTTCTTAAGCAGATTCGCGCCGGAAACAGCGCTGAAACTCTGCGCCGTCTTTGTCCTGATAACTCTTTTTATGTACTTCACGCTCTGGATTTACAAAGTGTTTCCATCCTGCGTGGTAATAACAGAAAAAGGCATAAGTCAGTCGGTAACCACCGAAGATGAAGTAAAATGGAAGTTTGAAACCCTGGACCATTGCGAAATCACCAGTACCACTGTGGACGGCTCAACCTTGCGGATGCTTATAATAGAAACCAAAAAAGGAAACCGCTCCATGCTTGGCATTGCCGATTCCGTTTCAACCGAAGTTTTACAGCAAATATTAACCGGCAAAGGCGTAAAAGTGTTGTTTACCAGCGAAAAGGAATAGGTGAATATATTTGAATTCCTGTGCAGGTATTTGTAACATGGCAAGCATGAAACATTTTTTATTTAGCGCCTTGGCGCCTGATTCCTTTATCCTATAGATGGCTATGAAAAAGATTGAAAATCAAAACACAGAATTTAAGCGTGCTTGGAATGATAACTGTTTAAAGACTATTTGCGCGTTTGCAAATTCTTCAGGCGGGAAATTGTATATCGGGTTCGATGATGAGGGCAATCCTTCGGGCGTTAAGGAGGTGGTTAAATATCTGACTGACATTCCTAATATGACCCGGGATATTTTAGGAATAACACCTGGCGTTGTGCGAAAACAAAAAGCAGGCAAGGAGTTTCTTGAAATATCTATTGCTTCGTCTTCTGCCCCGATTTCCTATCATGGCCGTTTTTACACACGAAGCGGCAGTTCTTCTGTAGAGATAAAAGGCCGTGAACTGGCGGCATTGTTGATAGAAAAATCCGGCCGTTCCTGGGACGGATTTATCGAACAGAATGCGACATTAAAAGATATCGACACTTCTGCCGTGAACAGATTCAAAAAACTCGCAGTCAAACGAATCCCGATGATTGCCGGCGAAAAGAGCGTTAAAGCCGTTCTTCAAAAGTTGAACCTTATGGAAAAAGATAAACTGCGCCGGGCAGCGGTATTGCTATTTGGTAAAAACCCGAAAAAATTCCACATCACCGCTTATGTTAAAATCGGTAAATTTGCCAATCAGACAGATCTGATCAGCACCGACGATATTGAAGGCAATCTTTTTTCTCAAGTCGATAAAACGCTTGAGATACTAAGGGTAAAATATCTGCTTTCGAACATTTCGTACGAAGGCATTTACCGCAAAGATAATTTGGAATACCCCGAAGAAGCTTTGCGGGAGGCCATTATTAACGCGGTGATTCACCGCAATTATATGGGTGCGCATACCCAACTTCGGATAGATCCAGAAAGCCTCAATCTCTGGAATGAAGGCGGCCTGCCGTCGAGCATTAAAGTGAATGATTTGAAAAAATGGCATAAATCAAAACCTAGGAACGAATTTCTGGCAGATGTGTTTTTTAAAGCCGGCATGATCGAGGCCTGGGGTCGCGGCACGACCAGAATTGTTGATGAATGCAAAAAAGCAGGACTGCCTGAACCAGAATTTCGGGAAGAGTTTGGTGGATTGTCCGTTTATTTCCGCAAAGCCCCGCCAGTTGAAAAGTTGAGTGAAAGCGGGGCGAAAGTGGGGCGAAAGCAGGTAGATAAGGTCGTAGATAAGGTCGTAGATAAGGTCGTAGATAAGGTCGGTGCAAAACTTACCATTAACCAGCAAAAGATCATTGAACTCATTGAAAAGGAACCCTCTATTTCCGCAAGAAAACTTTCCGGTCTGATAGGCATATCTCAAAGAAAAATCCAGGAGAATATCGCCAAATTAAAAACAATGGGTATTCTTGAACGCATAGGGTCTCCTAAAAAAGGAGAGTGGAGGATTAATGGCAAAGATTAAATTAACCGCGGAAGAAGATAGAAGGGGTCTGCCACTCAAGCGAATCAATAAGGATTGATCAGGTGCAGGTGAATATATTTGAATTCCTGCGCAGGTATTTGTAACATGTTGAACATGAAACATTTCTTATTTAGTGCCTTGGTGCCTGATTCCTCTATCCCTACAAATGCAGTAGAGGACTCGAATCTTGGATTCAAGTGGGGTGAAAAGTATACCTATCCAGGGTTTTATCTGGATGGCGACGACGAAGAAGTGTGGATCGAGAATGCGGTGCAGAGCACGGCACCTGGAAATGCGGCTAGTGATTGGTCGTTCGAAGGAAAACAATCTACTCCAAGCAACTAAGGGGGATCAATATGTTCAAGAATCATGGTGTTCGCATTATTGTTGCCATGTTTTTATTGTTGGCAGATACATCAATATCTCAAGATGGTAAGGCCTTGTCATTCGCTATTGAGGCTAAAAAACGTACCTGCCTCGTTGGTGAGCCTATTATGCTGTGGTGCAGGATAACGAACGAATCAGAAACAGAAACATATAATGTCAACACGGAGACGTTGATGTGGCCACCTTCGTTCTTGACTGTTATATCGCCGAACGGACAGCCTTTGAGTTCATCTGCAGAGAAGCCTGCTGGGGATGCTAATGTATTTGACCACAAATTGATCAAGCGTTTGAAGCCAGGGGAAAACTACTCCTATGCGTTTGATTTGCAAGAGAGCTATCCAACTCCCTATCCCGCAGGGCACCCCTCTAGTTTTGATACACTAGGGGAATATGTAATTCAAAGTTTGTATACGTGTAGTAATATAACGTCTTTTGCGGTTAAAGCTAAGCCCATAGTTATTGAAATTACGTCGCGATCTCCGGAACAGATACAACAGCTCCGTGAGAAAATAAAGGGGGCTAAGGATAGCGGAGAACGACTCCAAGCCTTGAGCCTGCTCCGTCGAGAGCGGTCTGTTGGGCATCTGGCAGAGATCGTTGAAATGCTGAAGGAAGGGATTGCGGATGTTTCTTTTAGGAGAGAAGCTGCTCGCACAATCTATGAGCTTGCAGATCGTGCACATCTTCAATCTCAATCCATTATTGATCTGCTCAAGTGCGATGATCCTAGTGTTCAGGGGTACTTGGCTCTAACATTGGGGAAGCTGAATGAAAGAAAGGCAGTGCCTGCGTTAATCGAATTATGTGATTCCACTATGCATCCAGAGAGTTATCGTCCTGCATTGCGGGCGCTGGGCCAAATAGGAGATGAGAGGGCAATCGGTGTTGTGGAAAGAATAGCTGATAATGACCCCTCGAAAGAAATTCGGGATCTTGCAAAAAGAATACTGATGGAGATGAAGGGTAGCGTAGGGCTACCCAAAACGCGCCCGTGATGTGCGTTCCCCGGAAGATCTTATTGGTGACGAATGGGAAGTGCAGGCGGGAGGTCGGCAGAGGCAGACCTGTACAATAGACATTGACAGTGGCGAAGACATATCATTGGAGTCCAAGTCTGCCCGCAAGGAAATCAATAAGGATTGATCAGGTGCAGGTGAATATATTTGAATTCCTGCGCAGGTATTTGTAACATGTGGAACATGAAACATTTCTTATTTAGTGTCTTCAGTGACTGGGTGACCATCGAACCTAGACGTGGCGTGCGTGATTTATCGTGTCGAACCTGTCATGTCGAATGACGTGACCTGTCATGTCGAATGACGTGACAAATCAGACTTTGAGTATTATATTGATGCTTAATTAAAAAGGAAGTGGTGGTTCGTTCTGTGAGGCTGAGGCAACAAGATACTCAATTCTTAAGGGCGGGCCCTGTCTCCCGTGAGGTGCGCTTTGAACAAAAAAGAATTCATTGAGAAATACGCAAAACAACATCGCTATTTCAGTTTTTCAGAGGTCGTGAATGCGTCCGGAACGAGTCGGCCTCTTGCCAAAAAGTATCTTCACGAGCTTAAGACGGCCGGGATTATTTTTCCAGCGGGGAAAGGGGTCTACAGTTCCATTGCAAAAACTTTTCCTTTGGACGAAAAAAGTCGTGTTGCGAAAATTCGTCAGATGATTTCACGCGAATATCCCAATCTCGACTTCATTATTTGGAACACACTTTCTTTTCAACCCTATTATCATCATCAGCAGACTCACAACATTACTTTTATTGAGGTCGAATATGACGCCATTCATCCCGTCTACGATAGGATATCCCGGGATTATCGTTACGTGCTGATTGAAAAGGCCAGCCGCGTACCACCGAAGGATTTCGATATTACAAAAGACCCAATCGTTATAAGACTAATGCTTAAAAATTCCCCCCGACAAGGGCACGCCGCAACGTCAGAGAAAATGCTCGTGGACTTGTTTATTGTTAAAGATAAATATTTCACAATGCCGACCGCTGATTATTGGGAGCTTTGGAGAAGTCTTGACAGTTTTTACCGGGTTAATGTGACGGATATTATCCGATATGCTAAAGCGCGCAGGTACTTCGGCGATATGTATTCGCAACTTATTGATAATGTTGGACTTAAAGAGGTAACCTTCTCTGCATATTTGAAAATTGCAGACAAGGTTACCCGCAAATAAGGCAGCAATGGCAAAGCAAATTCTTGATTTTGACAAGCTGGAATCGTTACGGAAAAAGCTTGGATTTAAAGATCCGGGAATATTTGAGAAATGTGTTTATGCGTTTAACCTGCTAAGCGATGTCTTAAAAGTTTATCCGAACTTGGTATTTAAAGGCGGAACATCCATTCTTTTGCATGTGTTTCCACCTGTAAGACTATCGATAGATATTGATATCTTGCTTCCTCTGCGCGAGCGGGACGGCCTTCTGCAGAAATTGGAACGCGCAGCCCGAGATTCAGAATGGTTTGACGGCGTTCAAGAAAACCCTCGTTCTGGAAAAAAGATTCCCAAGGCGCATTTTAAATTTCCTTTTACTTCCCAATTTTCCAAGGTTCCGCAATATGTATTGTTAGACGTCGTTTTTACGGAATCACCTTACGGGAAATTGCTTCGCAAAGATATTGCCGCAAATCCCATGGCTTTTGCCGGAGGTAAAGGAATTGTCAGCGTTCCATCCGTTGAGGGGCTTTTCGGCGATAAACTGACGGCGATATCTCCAAAAACCGTAGGCATTCCGTTATCGGAAGATCGGGCAATGGAATTTACCAAACAGATTATCGATCTCGGCGATCTTTTTAAGGTCATAAAAAATGTGGATGAACTAAAGCTGGCATTCTCAAGCACTCTTTCGGTAGAGAACGGTTTTCGAGGAAGTAAATTTAGCGATGAGGATGTTTTTAATGATATTACCGAAATCGCCTTTAGGTATTCACAGGCGCTTCTTCGAGGATGTGATAATACTTTTGAGGAGATCATGCTTTTAAATGAAGGCAACGCGAAAGTCACCAACCACTTAAAGGAGAAATTAAGCCCGGGAGATATTAAAATCGCCCTTGCCCGTATCGTTTATGTTATCAATTCATTGCATCAGGGAGGAGCGGTCCATTTAGTCAAAGAAATTGATATGGCTTTAGTGAAGGATTTCGTGTTTCCCGCGCAGTATAAAATTCTTGAGAGGCTCAAAGCTACTGCGCCGGAAGCTTATTTCTATTGGGCGATGAGTTTTCCGAAAAAGGGGCGCTAATGGGGCACGAATGAAAATTTGGGAGATTGTAAGAAATGCGAATAGTCGCTATAGGAGATACTCATACCAAGCACCGGAAACTTCAGGTTCCTGATGGCGATGTTTTGCTCTTTGCGGGTGATGGGGAATTTCGTTCGGCGTTAGATCTGATTGATTTTAATAACTGGCTTTCAGAATTAGGCCATGATCTGGTGATCGTTATCGCGGGGAACCATGACTTTTTTTGTGAGCGATTCCCGAATGAGGTGGGGAAGTATTTGACTAAAGCGGTTTATTTGAAAGACGCACCGCATACCTTGCCGAATGGCATGGCATTATGGGCATCTCCTATGACGATAACATTTTTGAATTGGGCTTTCATGGAATCGGAGGAAAATTTGGATAGATATCACTGGAGCAAAATCCCAAAAAAGACGGATGTTATTTTAACGCATGGCCCCGCCTACGGTTATTTGGATACCGTTCGGCCAGAGGGTGAGTGTTTGGGTAGCAAGACCTTATTCAATAGAGTTGAGAAGCTAAAGATTCCTTATGTTATTCATGGGCATATTCATGGCGGTTACGGAATCAAAAAGACGCAAGACACCACGTTTATCAATTGTTCGGTCTTGGACGAGGACTATAATTTGGTGAATAAACCGATTGTTATTGATGTGTAACCGGCTTCAGGCGGTGCTATTAACAGGGCATTGTGGCCACCGGGAAGCAATGGCTTACGCAATAAGATCGAAGGGTAGAGATTGGAGGGTATGCCCGCAAGGAAATCAATAAGGATTGATCAGGAGCAGGTGAATATATTTGAATTCCTGTGCAGGTATTTGTAACATGATGAACATGAAACATTTCTTATTTAGTGTCTTGGTGCCTGATTCCTCTATCCCTGTGTTCTTCGTAGGTGTTACGGCACCATTGTTCTTCTTCTTTGAACCATCCTCCAAAAATCCAGTCAGTTCCTAATACTTCCAAAGAATTCATTTCCTCACCGGCGTGTTGCCCAAATCGAATTAATGACTGATTATAGTTTAAGAGGAAAGAAGATTATGGTAAGTTCTCCTACAATTAAGGAGGGCATAAGCCATGATGGGCATAAACGAAGAACAAAAA
>JBFZFB010000006.1:0-6072 GCA_041306605.1 Lentisphaerota bacterium
GCAACATCATAGACCTCCTTTCCGCGTCCGGCATGCGCATTGTTGCTGTAAGAAAATTCTGCATGACCGTCGCCCAGGCTGAAAAATTCTACGGACCCGTGCGGGAATCCCTGAAAAACAAGTTCAAGGATATATGCGGAGAACGCGCCGCCGCCCTGCTCGCCAAAGAATTCGGCTTTGAAATACCCCCAAACCTCCTGAACAGCATATCCATACAGCTCGGCCCGCTAATGGCGGAATCACAATTTGAAGAAATTGTAAAATTCATGGCCGGATACAAACCCTCTGAATGCACTCCTTCTGAAAAAACAGTTCTCGGCAACGAAGGTTGCCTCGCTATGGTGTACGAAGGCGAAAACTCCGTCAAAACAATCCGCGATATTCTCGGCGCAACAGACCCGAATAAAGCCAAACCCGGATCAGTCAGAAGAGAATACGGCAGTAACATCATGGTGAACGCGGCTCACGCGTCAGACTCAATAGAAAACGCCAGACGCGAAATTGAAATTATTGACATGGGCAACGATGATATAAAAACATACGTAGATAAATATTACGGAAATATGCTTTCACGCACTATTGCATTAGGAACATCTTTCACTCATGCGCGCGCTGAATTCATGCGAAAGGTAAAAAACACATGGATGAAAAAAACTTGATCAACAAGCGGATAGCCGCAATAGCCCCCTCTGTAACTCTCGGTGTCACCAGCAAGGCCAACGCCATGCAGGCCGAAGGTAAAAAAGTTTACAGCTTCGCCGCCGGTGAACCTGACTTCGATACACCCGAACACATAAAGGCCGCGGCAGTAAAAGCGCTTGCTGAAGGCAAAACCAAATACACGCCCGTCGCCGGCATTGCGCAACTGCGTTCCGCCATCGCAGATAAACTCTCAAAAGAAAACGGATTGTCATACACCCAGAATCAAATTGTGGTCAATAACGGCGCCAAACACTCGCTTTTCAACGTCTTCGCCGCAATCTGTCAGGATGGAGATGAAGTCATCATCCCGGCCCCATTCTGGCTGAGCTACCCCGAAATGGTAACCATCGCCGGCGGAAAATCTGTAATCTTGCATGGCGATGAAAAAAACGATTTCAAAATCACCCCGCAAATGCTCGAAAGCGCCATCACACCAAAAACAAAAGCCGTTGTTATAAACAGCCCGTCCAATCCGTCAGGAATTGTCTACAACGGCAATGAACTGAAAGCTCTGGCCGAAGTAGCCGTAAAGCACGGCATTTATGTTGTATCCGACGAGATATACGAAAAAACAATCTACGACAATACCCGCCATGTGAGCATAGGCAGTTTTTCAAAAGAAATACTCGATTTGACAATCACGGTAAACGGATTCAGCAAGGCATATTCAATGACCGGCTGGCGCCTCGGCTATTGCGCCGGCCCTTTGAAAATCATGAAAGCCGTTGACGCCTTACAGAGTCACAGCACATCAGGCGCGGTAACCTTCGCGCAGTACGGCGCGCTGGCCGCACTCAAAGGCCCTCAAGACTGCGTCGCCACCATGGTGAAAGCTTTCGATGAAAGACGCATATACATGTACAAACGCATGTTGGCCATCAAAGGTCTATCTTGCGTCAAGCCGACGGGCGCGTTTTATATGCTCCCGAATATATCAAAATTCGGCCTTGATTCGGTCAAATTCTCAGAACTTCTTCTCGACGCGCACGGCGTGGCAGTTGTTCCGGGCGCGCCGTTCGGCGTTGATACTCACGTTCGCCTGTCTTACGCATGCGGCATGGACACAATCGAACAGGGCATGAACGGCTTTGAAAAATTCTTAAAAGAGCTATAACTGCGGGTTATTCGCCACACTGTTGGATCCCTTATGATTTTTACCTTTTCGCGCCGTGTCTTTCTCTGTTAGCATAATAAATGATAAAAAAAGGGGTGAGTGGTGAAATTGGCAAACACGCAAGACTTAGGATCTTGTGCCGAAAGGCTTGCGGGTTCGAGTCCCGCCTCGCCCACCATTTGTCAATAACCCGTATAAACGCAAATTAGGGAGTAAAAAGATATTGCACAAGGTGGCAAATCTATATTAATTTCCCTTTTGCTTGTTGAATAAGTTAGTAAAGCGAGCGTAGCTCAGTTGGTAGAGCTCCACCTTGCCAAGGTGGTTGTCGAGGGTTCGAGTCCCTTCGCTCGCTCCATTTTTTGGTAAGAATTAAGCCATTTGCAGAGGGAGCGTTTGACGGGATAACGGGATATGGTCAGATAGGGAAGACAGGATTTATCATGTTAATCTTTTGGGGCAGAAAGCCAAAGGGATAAAAATAAATTATCCTGTCATCCTGTCCTTAGACCCGTCCTCGGACCCGGAAGGTCCTAGCCTCGCCCCGGAAGGGCTCCGGCCCTGAGGGTGGACCTGAGGGGAAGGGCTCCGGACCTGAGGGGAGTGCACGAGGGTCTAGGTATTGGATTTTTTTGGATGGCTAAATAGATATATTTTTTGTTCTCGATGGAGGTGTAGCTCAGTTGGTAGAGCAGCTGACTCTTAATCAGCGGGTCCAGGGTTCGAGTCCCTGCACCTCTACTTTAGCCCGCTTATGTGTATTCCAACAAAATGTTCCAACGTGAACATTTTAACGAAAAATGGCCACCCGCGGCCAAAATACCTTTCCTATGCCCAAAATCCCCCTCCGCCTTTCTTGATTTCTCACAAATAAAAGCTCTCTACGCACTTGGCATGAATTCTGCTTAAAATTTGTAAAGAACCATACCCAAAACTGATTGACTAAAGTCTCATTTTAAGGGAAAATATTCATGGTTGAATATGAGCATGTAAGCCTGCTAACCGAAACTGTATTTAAGTTTATGTTCATGCAGTTTCGATGACAGGTAGAGTGTATATTGACAACATATGGGTTGGTGTGTACCTCGATCAAGAAAAGGTATTACCCGCCGGTAATTGAGGGGTTGACTTGAAACGAGCAATAAACATTAGATTTCTCCGTTTTATTATGACGGAGATTACTCTTGGAATCCGGGTTGCTTGCAGGAAATGGCAAACCGCGGGCACCATCCTTCTTGTTTTTCTCTTTTCCCTCTACGGAACAACCTTATTCGCCTTGCCGTTTACCGAAACATTCGACTCGCTGACTCTGGGCGCTATTAACGGCCAAAATTCATGGACATCAACACCAACAAATTATGTTTCCGTCCAAACCAACGCTTATTATTACGGAACCAAAGCTGTGAAAATAACCAACTCAATAATGACGCGTGCCATTGAAGCAAATACATCCACAAATGTCTGGATCGATTTTTACACATGGGGACCCCGTCGAAACCCGTCTTCATACCCTGCCCCTTCCAATCGAACAACCATCGCGTTTTTTGTCAACAGCAACGGTTACGTTGTTGCCCGGAACGGATCCAGCTGGAATATATGCTCAAACTTTGTGGTTTCAAAAACCGCATGGACAAGATTCACCATGAATCTTAATTACACCAGCGACAAGTGGTCCATTTACGCATGCGATTCCACTCAAAATAAAATATCAACACTGCTGGCATCCAATTTGTCGTTCAACACCACGTCAACAAACGATTCACCCGGGAAATTACGCGTCAATGGCAAAGGCGAAACCATTGCCGGCTACATAGACAGCATAACCATGGACGGCAACGGCGCCACAAACATGCCTCTATGCATAGACAACGATCTTGACCAGATGGCCGACCGCTGGGAAATAGCCTATCTGCGTTCGATAACCAACAGCAGTGGAGGCGGCAAGGATTCAGACGCTGACAGCTTTGTAGATTTCTATGAATACATCGCCGCCACTGACCCGTCAAACAGCGCGTCATACCTCAGTATCACCAATTGCGATCTGGCTTCTGAAACCGGCAATAACATTCAAATCATCATGTCGGGCGGCAACTATGCGGCAACAAGCCCTTACGCCGGCGATAATCTCAACCGCAAATTCGCAGTTTACGCGGCAACCAATGCCTCGTCTTCTAAAACGGAAAAAGGTTCATCTTTAGCGGATACATCCGGCTCAACAAGCTGGATAGACACCAATGCCGTCCTGCTCTCTAAAAGCAAATTCTACAATGTCGCCGCGCAATTAGGCGGCCAGTCCTATATCAACGCATCCACCGAATGGGCTATGCATGCCCAAAACAGACCGGCAAACCAGAAGTTCCTCATGTGCGTGCCCGTGAATCACGAAAGCTACTCGAGCAAAAACCTTAACTCAAAACTCGGCCAGCAGCTCGCGCGCGGCCTGCGCCCGTCCGCCACAACAAACGGTGCCGATAAAATCCAGTGCACAATAAGCAACCAGTGGCGCCAGTTCTACCTCATCACCAACTCGGCAGGCATCGCCTACTGGTGGGACGACAGCGTCTCCGGCCCCAACACGGCCAATGTTTACGTTGCCGCCGGAACCGCCTTCTGGGTTGTACGCGGCACCAACAGCGCCACCCGCACAAACTCCGTATTCACCGGCAAATCATTCACCGCCACCACGGTAACCAATTTCGCATTCTCAACAAATTACGGCGGCTGGACAATGTTCGGCTGGGCCATGCCTCAGCCAAAAACACATACAGGTGCAACCGCCGATGAACTCGGCTTCGTCGCCGCCGGCGCCGAAGGCGGACAAACCACAGACCCCGATTTCCCCGCAAGCATCGGCGACCAGATATGGATCTGGGATAACAACACTTGGAAAAATATTTTCTGGCTCCTCGGTAATTACGGACTCCCCGCTTACGACGGCAGGTGGTGGGACAGCGAAGCGGCAGGCGGCGGCGCTTTCGCCCGCTTCTCACTGGAATGCGGAAAAGCTTATTATTATTACCATCCTGCATCCAATCAGTGGAATCCGGTTAACTTCACATGGTCACCGACAAACGCGCCGTAAAAAGGATTTTTGAAGAAAGAGAAAAAATGAAAAACATGACGACAAACTTTAACAGGCTCCGCGCGCGGTACTGCTACGCCTGCATGCTTGCTCTGTTTTTCGCTCTCGCCGCCTCTTCTCCGGCACAGGTGGACCTCGTCGAAACATGGCCCGGCACAGATACCGCCGGATGGACCAATTACGCACCTCTGGTGAAAATCCTTAACGATAGCGGATACCTCAAAGTGAAATTCGAAAACCAGGGCTACCCCTATCTCGAGGAGGATACAATATGGTCGCCATGGACAATAACAAACAGCTCGGTACTGACAAATATCTCATTCCAGTTTAAAGCATTAACCGTCAACCCCAGCATCCTGCGGTTATGCCTCCATTCAACCGCCAGCGGCAACTTGTGGTACATCAACCTCCCCTGCCCCGAAAATAACGATTGGACCAATTACATCGTCCGCTTTGATTTCGAGGAAGGCTGGTCCATGGGTCCTTCAAACAGCAAAGATCAGTTTTTACAGGATCTGAACTCTATCGACAACGTGGGCGTGTTCATCCGCAGACACGCCAGTACCGCATCCCAGCACTACGGAATCGATGATTTCATCGTCAAAGGCTGCGCTCCGCCAGTCATAACCAACAACGCCGCAACAGACATCACCGACAATTCCGCCACGCTCAACGGCACGCTCTGCTCCACCGGCAGTATATCCCCGAATGTGCTGGTTTACTGGGGAACAGAGGACGGCCAGGCTAACTCGTCCGGTGCATGGCAGAACACAAACGACTTGGGCATACTGCCAATAGGCTCTGTTTCGCACGCAGTCTCTTCTCTCTCACCTAATCTCACTTATTACTACAGATTCAGCGCCGCGAATTCGAATATAGCCACATGGGCTATGCCTTCTATAAACTTTACAACACTTATTGCCCCGCCAGTTATCGGCGACACCACCGCGACAAATATCACTCCTGATTCCGCCACGCTAACCGCCACACTCTACTCCACAGGTGGCGCGCCTACTCATGTATGGGCCTACTGGGGTACCGTTGACGGCTCCAATAACTCGTCCGGCGCATGGCAGAACACGAATTATTTCGGCGCATTACCCGCAGGCCCAATTTCCTGCGCCATCTCCAATCTTTCCCCGAATCTCACTTATTATTACAGATTCAACGCCAC
>JBFZFB010000007.1:0-22503 GCA_041306605.1 Lentisphaerota bacterium
GAAAAGCAATCAGCGTCGCCCCAAATTGATTCGCAGTTTATTCGAACACCCAAGGGTGAAATATGCGGCTGCGTGACACTATTTAATGGCCGGAGTAATAGCAGGTTGCTCTTACCAGAACCGTTGACGCCGATCAGGGCCGTGAGTCCCTGATGGGGTGTGAGTTTGGTTATTCGGCAACTGCGATAGTTTCTGATGCAGAAATCAAGTACTCTCATCGTTTTTCCTCCTGCCCAACATATTGCTAGATATATGTACGTCTAGATAATATAGTTAATGTATACGCCTAAACTACTTTATATTTCTGCAAATGGTACTGTTTAACGTGGCTTTTGTCAATTGAGGAAACATTTACTCAAGAGCAGATTGATAAGTTCCGGCATGATTACTGTCTGCCGTTCTCGATAAATGATCAAATAAAATTGACGGATCAGCCCGTAACTGCACGTTGGCTCTTTCCGGACAACAATCCGGCAGGATTGTTGGTACGGAACAGAGCTTGGTTCTGTTTCTTCTTATCTTCCTGTAAATCCACACCCGTTGCATGTGTACCGAGGCATATTGCCATGGGTGGAATTGTAATACTCCAGCTTTGTTCCGCATTGGGGACACTGTACTGGCAAAAACTGATGAACGAATGATGTCAGCATGGCTATTACGATTCCTCCAAACAGGACGAAGTTCCCGATGGATTTGATGTCGGGAAAAGACTTGGCGACGCAGACTGCAGCCGGAACAGCAGCAACGACAAGTCCGATGGGCACAAGCCACTTTGTCCAACGGTGTTGTGATACAGTCATCATTTCATCTTCTCAAACAGAACCATTTATTATTTTGACTTTTTTCCGTGATATTATGATATGGGACAATAAAACGCGGAAAATATTAAGGGTTCAATATCACCTTCTATTTGAAAGTATTATGGCTAGAGGCTTGATACATTCAAGATAAAACAGCAGTAGAAAATGGTCGGGGTAAAGACCCCGCTCTTGGCGGTCTTTGCGTCTTTGCGAGATATATTTCCGAGTTTTTCAACAGCAACTTAAGGGTTGCCCCCGTCTTCTCTCCATGCCGAACGAAAAATCAGCCGGAGCGTAGCGATCGGCTGGATTGACTGGTTAAGCCTTTTTTTTATCAACCAGATAACCTGATACATACTTATGAATGATGCTGGATACCAAAGTCTGGTAAGGAATGCCCTCTTGCACAGCGATAACCTGTACTTGATCCAAGTCTTTTGAAGACATGCGAATGTTAATCCTTTTGTCTTTTTGCAGTGTATTTTTTGCATACTGCCGGAACTTCCTGATTTCCTTTTTCGCATTCTTAACCGGCACCCATTCTCCACGTTCATATGATTCAAGGATATCTTTTTCTTCATCATCCAGAATTATTTTTTTCATTTCTTTTCCCTCATGTACTTATTTGTAGCTTTTCTGCTGGGTATAATCGTTTTGAGAAATATTTCCTCATTATCCTCAACATAAGGAACAAGATATACGTATGTATCAATCATAACCACAGCTATCTTCTGTCCCGGATACCTTTCTCGATTTGGATGTTCAATGGTATCGAGAACTTCTCCTCTTTCCATTAGCAGGACAACTTGTTCAAAACAAACACTTCTTGTGCTTTTCAGCAATTCATTTTTTTCATTATCCCAGCGGAATATATTCACGTGTCTAAATTACGACAATGTGTGCCTTATGTCAATATTACTTTTGGGCTTAATGTTACGGGCGAGACGTACGCTCCACCCGCTGGTTGGACGTCTTCGTTGTTCTTGATGTATTTCCTCGATCCGTCTGGGTATACGATGACGGTGCCTTCTATTCATCATCAATTTTACGCTTCATTTTACAATATCTCCCAATAGCATACCCATTAAACAAGGCCACCACCCTGTTTTAATACCCATTGGAGTCGTTTTTAGCCTGTTTATCAACTCCAGGTTGGCTTTCAGGCAACAACGAGAGATAGAGGGCGGCGGGCACCAAGAC
Organism: Lentisphaerota bacterium; assembly: GCA_041306605.1. Taxonomy (GTDB): domain Bacteria; phylum Verrucomicrobiota; class Kiritimatiellia; order UBA8416; family JAQBFJ01; genus JBFZFB01. The sequence goes on from JBFZFB010000007.1 coordinate 2,001, forward strand.
GCTAAATAAGAAATGTTTCATGTTTGCCATGTTGCAAATGCCTGCAAAGAAATCCCCCCCTGCTCCTGATCAATCCTTATTTGTCCGCTTGCGGGCAGACCCATCTATCCACTGCTTAATTCTTACTTTTATCAGACATCACCGGTATAAATCCAATCAGCGGATCATTATCAGTAGCATCTTGAAACGGTTTTCCGCCTGTACATCATGCGGAACATTAGCCGGCATAATAACCATGTTGCCGGCAGAAACTTTTATCTTCCTGCCGCCTATCGTCAGCACCGCTTCACCGTCAATGATATACACAGTTGCATCATAAGGCGATGTGTGCTCGCTCAGCCCCTGCCCGGCATCAAAAGCAAATAACGTCAATGTGCCGGATTTCTTATCCATCAGCGTCTTGCTGACAACAGAACCCTCCGCGTAATCAATTGCTTCATTAAGATTTACCTGCTTGCCTTTGTAATCAACAGCCATCTCAACCTCCATCACCTTTAATGAACATCGCCATTCAATCCTATTACAACTTCTTCAAAACCCAGATCCGGCCGGCCGCTTAATTCAATTGCCGCCTTCACAATGGCAACCAGCCCGCCACAGCACGGCACCTCCATGCGCACCACCATAACTTTAGGTATGGAGGGTTCCTTCAATATCCCGGCCAACTTCTCAACATACCCTTCGGTATCATCCAGCTTGGGACATCCCACAACAATACTCCTGCCGCGAATAAAACGCCAGTGCACATCCGCAGAAGCAATGGGCGAACATGTGCTCAAAACAACCAGCTCGCGGTTCTTGAAGAACGGCGCGCCGGGCTGAACAAGATGAATCTGCACAGGCCACTGATCCAATTCCGGCTCGTTTATACGGGACGGCAAACCCGATGAACCAACCGTGTTTTTCTGCTCCGTATTCTTCAAACCCGCTTTCATTCTCATTCCGGGGCATCCGCCATGACCTGCCTCATGATTCCCTTCATGCCTGACACTTGCTTCCATCATTTTGTCCACACCTTCTTTACCCGCTGACCGCATTACATGCTGTTTGGTAGCGTCCAAATCAAACGCTTCGCTGTCGCGTTCTTCTATCTTCAGCGCGCCGGTTGGACATTTGCCGATGCAGTCGCCAAAGCCGTCGCAGAATTGCTCCTTGACCAGCCTTGCCTTGCCGTCAACAATTTTGAGAGCGCCTTCTGCGCATCCCGAAACACAATTGCCACAGCCGTTGCAAAGGTCTTCATCTATATTTATGATTTTGCGTTTTGTCATATACCACCGCCTTATCCCAATATTTCCTTCAAATCTTCCGCCGCCGTCTTGATCGGCATGATGTTGAACTTTTTGACAAGTACTCCCACCACCGCAGGCGTCAGGCAAGCCGGCAGACTGGGTCCGAGCCGTATGTTCCTTATTCCCAGATAAAGCAATGTCAACAGAATACAAACCGCTTTCTGCTCATACCATGACAGGATCATCGATAACGGCAGACTGTTCACATCCGTATTGAAAGCTTTCGCAAGCGCCACCGCGATCTGTATCGCTGAATACGCGTCATTGCACTGCCCGATGTCCAGAAGCCGCGGAATGCCGCCTATATCACCGAATTCCTGTTTGTTGAAACGGTATTTCCCGCAGGCCAGCGTCAATATCACGCAATCCCGCGGAACTGCTTCCGCGAATTCCGTGTAGTAGTTTCTACCGCTCTTGGCGCCGTCACAACCGCCAATAAGGAAGAAATGTTTTATCTTGGCGTCCTTCACCGCCTGAATAACTGCACCGGCAACACTCATCACAGCGTTTCTGGCAAAACCCACCATTATGGTCTTGTCCGACCCGTCACCTGCAAAACCTTCCGCCGCCAGCGCGGCCTGAATGACGGGCGCAAAATTCAGGTCACTGATATGAACAACGCCGGGCCACGCCACCAGGCCGGAAGTGAAAATCCTCGCCTTGTAGCTCTCCTCCGGTTTTTGTATGCAGTTGGTCGTCATTAAAATAGCGCCGGGAAATTGAGCAAAATCTTTTTTCTGATCCTGCCATGCTCCGCCGTAATTGCCCGCGAGATGTTTGTATTTTTTCAGACCCGGATATCCGTGCGCCGGAAGCATCTCGCCATGAGTGTAAACATTTATCCCCTTGCCTTCCGTCTGCACGAGAACCGCTTCCAGATCCTTGAGATCATGACCTGAAACCAGAATGGCTTTCCCTTTCACAGGTTCAATGCGCACCTTCGTCGGTTCAGGATGACCGTAAACGCCCGTGTTTGCCTCGTCAAGCAGGCCCATGATCTTCAGATTAACCTCTCCGCATTTCAAAGACGCCGCAAGAAGCTCATCCGCCGTGACGTTTTCTTTGACAAGAAAATCCAGCATCTCAAGGAAAAATCCATAAACCGCATTATCCTCTTTGCCGAGAATCATCGCATGGTCCGCGTATGCCGCCATGCCTTTCAGGCCCGATGTAACCAGTTCCTGCAGTCCGGTGATATCGTCACCAAGTATTTTCTTCCTCTGCTCTATCCCGATCCCCTCACCCTGCTTCACAAGGCCGGCCCTGCCCTCAGCCGGTTCCCATTGGGCCGGACCGGAAAGAACATCCACCACTTTGCCTGCTTCTGTTGCGCCGGATTCATAAAGCGCTTTCGCTTTGGCTTTAATGTTTTTCGCTTTTAACAGAAGTTTTTCAAGACGAGCCTCGTCAAAATTGACATTTGTCACTGTTGAAAACAGAGCTTCAACTACAAAGATATCTATTTCACGGTCGCGCATACCAAACCGACGCGCACGGTGAGCATACATGGCTATGCCCTTTACTGCGTAAATCAACAAATCCTGAAGAACTGCCACTTCCGGCTGTTTTCCGCAAACCCCGCCCTTTGTACAACCTGTTCCCTTAGCCGTCTGCTCACATTGATAACAAAACATTTACCACTCTCCTTACTTTTGAACTTTGTCTTCCACTACACTGTTCTGACTTTTCCCTGTTACATCCCCGCTCCGTCCTGCACCGCTCGTTGAAATATTACCGGACGACGAAACAATCAGGAACCCCACAATCGCCCCCGTTATTATGCCGCCAACAGGATTGCAAGTCAGAGGGCATCCGCCCCCCGCGCATTTGCCGGCATACCCAACCAGTCCTCCAAAAACTGCTCCCAACAACACTCCAATAATTATTCTATATATCATTTAAAAGCCCTCCTTGTTCATCTTTACCAAAGAATTGCAAGTTTACTAACGCAGTATGCGTGCCAAGTTCCGGGCTCAACCTCTCCAATCCTTTAAAAACCCAATAAAATAAGGCAAAATAAAATTATAACTACCCCAAAAAAAGGAACCAATAGTGTCTCATTATGTTTCATAAACCGCCCGATGTCGCAAGAATTCTGTTGCAAACATAGGCATCAGAGATGACTTATCAGTATCTTCAAACCAATGGCTATGAGGATTAATCCGCCGGCGATTTCCATTTTTTTCTCAAAGAAATGCCCTGCTTTTTTGCCAATCCAGACACCAAGAAATGACAACAAAAAAGTTACAATACCTATGGTTAGAACAGGCGCGATGATGGACACATTAAGAAACGCGAAACTGATGCCCGTCGCCAGCGCGTCTATGCTCGTTGCCAGTGACAAAATAAAGAGAACATATATATCCAAAGGATTGGTCCGGGTCTCAATTTTTTCAATTTTATATGATTCATAAATCATCTTACTGCCAATAAAAAACAACAGAGCGAACGCGATCCAGTGATCAAATCCTGTTATGAATCTGCTCAACTTGACACCGCCCAGCCAGCCCAGTAAGGGCATGATGGCCTGAAACATTCCAAACCAGGCGGCTATAGTGAAGGCGTGTTTAATGCGCAACTGTTTAATGGTAACGCCGCTGGTTATAGAGACCGCGAAAGCATCCATGGCAAGCGCCAAAGCTATAAGAAAAATTGTCGGCCAACTCATTACAAGATCCTTTTCACGCCATCAGAATAAGACTAAACGCCATTACGGCCATACCCGCTATCACACCCAGAATCGCGTTGTGCTGAGTGCCGAACTCCCGTGCCGCCGGCAATAACTCGTCAAGCGAGATATACACCATGGTTCCCGCCACACCAGCCAAAAGCACCTCTAAAACACTTTCTGTCAGGAAAGGCCTCAACACTGTATATCCAAGCACCGCGCCAAGAAATTCCGACAATCCGCAAAGGAACGACAGCCAGAACGCCTTCCGCTTACTGCCGGTGGCAAAGTAAATCGGAACCGAAATGGACACCCCTTCCGGTATGTTATGAATCGCGACGGCTATCGCCATAAGCAAGCCTACCTTAAAATTATCCAGCGACACAATAAACGTGGCAAGACCTTCTGGAAAATTATGCAAGGCTATCGCTAACGCCGTAAATTTTCCCATCCTGACAAAATGCTTTTTTTTCTGCATCTCCTCCACTGCATGCGGCTCATGCGGATTCTCGGCTTCTGGAACCATAAGATCTATCACCATCATCACTATCATTCCGCAGAAAAACGCGCCAATTGCAATTGCCGATCCGGCCATCTGTCCTTTTAATAATGAAAGCTTGGCCATGGATCCCGCCAGAAGTTCAACAAAGGAAATATACACCATTACCCCGGCTGAAAATCCGAGCGAGAAAGATAATATTTTCTTGTCAGTACGCTTGGTGAAAAAAGCCAGTACGCTTCCAATGCCTGTCGCCATGCCGGCAAATAAAGTCAATCCAAACGCTATTAAAACATTTTTATCCATCACACCCCCGCTTAATCACACGGATTAAACATCCGGCGCTGACTGCTGTGAATACCATAATTCCACACGGACAGCTTTTTCCACCGCTCGCACCGCTATTACCCCGCGCGGTTTTTTCCGCATTCTTTCCACAATCTCTTTTTTTTCCTCACCTGCCGCAAGAAAAACGAGACGCTGTACTTTGCTTAACAACAAGGGAGTCACGGTAACTCTTTCCGCGCCGTCGGATCTCCGCACAGCTATGGCGTATCGTCCCGTTCCCGCCTTTAAATCTTCCATGCTGAATAATGAAGCCGTATGCCCGTCAACACCCAAACCCAGAATGCCGAGCTCTATACTCCCGCCCGATTCAATGTAATTTTTAAGTTCACGGTCATACCCGTCCGCCGCTTCCTGCAGAGGCAGTTCTGTATGCACCCGCATAATATTATCCTCCCCAACGCCAACCCCGTGAATCATCCGTCTGGCCATTCCGTAATTACTGTCAGGAGATTCAACCGGAACATATCTTTCATCGCTCATCAGCACATGCAATGATTTATCAGCCTTCACCCCTTCATCCGTCAAGGCGTTGTAAACACCCTTTGGCGTCCTGCCTCCGGCAAACATCACGGCGCATTGCGCCGCACAATGCATGCATATATAATCTTCCAGCATGACACGCGCCTCACGCTGCATGTCTGCAAAACAGTCAAATTCACGAAATTTCACTTCTTCACCCGCAATTCGGCTCCGCGCTCCCGAAAACATAATGAGCCGGCTTTATAGATTTGCTTTCCATCTCGTTCAAAACAGGTGTGAAAACATCCCACGCGGCACCCAGTTCGTCAGAACGGATAAACAGCCCCTTGTCACCCTCTATCACATCCAGAAGCAGACACTCATACGCGTCCGGTATCGTTGAGGCAAACGCCGATTGATATCTCAAATTGAGATCCGTTTCCATAAGCGTAACCGCCAATCCCGGTTTTTTGTTCATGACCTTGAGATAAATAGCCTCGTCAGGCTGGATGCGGACCACAAGCTGATTGCCCGGCAGACAGCCGGGCGCATCACAGAATATGTTCTCAGGAACCTGCTTGAAATGGACCCTCACTTCGTTGACTCGTGTGTCCAGCCCCTTGCCGGCCGTTATAATAAACGGCACGCCGTCCCACCGTTCATTGTCCACCCGCAGAACCGCCCGCGCGTATGTCGGGGTCAATGAACCGGCGGCAACCGAATCCTCTTCCGTATAACCGGCATGACGCACCCCGCCGTAGCGCTCCCCGGCCACATACTGCGCCACAGAAACATCTTTCATCGCCGCGGGAATAATGCTTCTCAACACCTCAACCTTTTCATCAGTGACACAGACGGCTTTGGCGCTCCGCGGCTTCTCCATGGCAATCAGGGCAAGAATCTGCAGAAGATGATTCTGCATGACATCGCGGATTATCCCGTAACCGTCAAAATATCCGCCGCGCCCGCCCACCCCTTCGTCTTCCTTCCAGTTGATGCAGATCTTGTCTATATAATCACAATTCCATACCGGCTCGAATATCAGGTTGGCAAAACGCAGAACCATCAGATTCTGAACCACTTCCTTTCCCAGATAATGGTCTATTCTATACGTCTGTTCTTCAGCAAAAACTTTCGCCAGTTCCGTTGTCAAATTGTCGGATGACACCCTGTCGCGCCCGAATGGTTTTTCTATTACAACGCGCGACCACGGATCGCCGGCACGGCAGTTCACAAAACCCGCGCCGCCTATCGCGCGCACTGTGTCGAGAAAAACAAAAGGCGGAACAGCCAGATAAAACATCCTGTTCACTCTGCCGCCACCCTCAATTCCGCGCATCACACCGAACAGATCAAGAAAGGAATCCCGGGAATCGTACCGGCCGCTTGTATAAAAACAGCGCGCTAGAAATTCAGACATCCGCTTTGAACACGAAGATTCATCGGGCACATACCGGCAGGTTAGGCGCTCTTCTATAAGCCCGCGGAAACTTTCATTATTATAATCGCTCCTCGCGAACCCGAATATGTTGAAGTTCTCCGGCAGAAACCCCTGACAAAACAAAGCAAACAAGGCCGGATATATCTTCTTTCTCGCAAGATCACCCGAAGCCCCTACAACAATTATGCTCAGCTTATCCGTGTTACTATTCATATAATTACGTTACGTGTAATCACCGCGCCAAAGGTTCAAGCATCACATAGGACGGCAAACCGATAATGCCGAAATAATCCAGAACGGCTTTCACTGCGGCTTCATCAGGTTTCTCCGCCTGATATTTAACCTTAACATAGCGATCCAGCCTCTTCAGAACGTCCGCGTTTTTGAAAGTAGTTTTATCCATAACGACACAACTCTTGCACCAGCTTGCCCTGAAATCTATGAACACCGGCTTTTCCTCGCGCAACCCTTTCACCAGCGCACCGGAAAGCGAATCACCCCACCCGTCTTCATCACTTATTTCACTCTTCTCCGCCTGCGATGTTTTATCCGGCAGTAAGCCGTACGCCTCGCGCGCGTAGTAAACAGCCATAACAAGAATTATCACACCGAACCCGTATTTCACATATTCCATCCATTTGCCCGGCTTCGGCAAAAATGACAAACCCGCGCCCGCGAACGGCCACGGCAACGCCATGCCGAGCCCCAGCAGAAACGGCAGAAGGAGCCCGGCGAACCTGCCTTCACTGTATAATTTTGCTGAAAACACCAGAACTGAAATCACTACAGGCGCCACACACGCCCCGGCAAGCAGAGCCGATATCGCCCCGGCCGAAAACGCCAGCCCCAACCGCCCATTCCCACTATTTGCCCCGCCGCCTGCCCGGCCCATGAACCGCGAAAAGTCTATATTAACAACGCCGAACATCCCCAGCGCCAGCACAAGAAATAACACAGCCATGATAAAATTAAACGACGGCGAACTGTTTAAAAATCCGAAACGCGATCCGGTAAAAACCACAATAAAACCCAAGAGACCATAGGCAACCGCGATGCCGGCCCCATAGACAATACCAAGAACAAATCCTCTCCACCGCAACCGGGCGCCAGCCTCAGCACCGCGCATCGCCTGTATGCCGGCGCCAATAATCGCTATGTTCACAGGTATCATCGGCAGAACACACGGCGTCAGATTAAGAGCCAGTCCGCCAGCTATAATAAGAAGTATCGTCCACAAGAACCCATTCTTTTCAAAATTCAAAACCCATCCACCCCCGCTACCCGCACCGCCGGTCTCAGCGCTGTCAAGCATGGCCAGAAATTCCGGAACATTTAAAAAACCCGTTCCTCTTCCAGTCTCCCTGAACCTCTCCGCCACCTCACGCCAATCACCGCTTCTTTCACTCACCTGCGGCACCGCGGCACCGGAAGGCGCAGACAACGGTGCCGGCGTATTACCCGGCATAACGCTTATATTTGTCGATGCCGGCATGAAACATGTTGACTCGCTACAGCCCTGCCACCGCACGTTCACCGTCACCGGATAAACAACCTCGCCATCAAACCCGTATTTAAACGTCTCATCACGCTCATAAACCTTTGCCTTGTCACCCGTGAAGACATCCTGCCATTCCACAGGTTCATGAACACTCCGCGGAACCAGCTTGATTTTCCCTGCGGCACTGATCGCCACCTGATCCGCGTACAAGTGATATCCGGCAGGCACTTTCAGTGTAACAGACAACTGCGCGTTGGTTCCTTCGCCGGTCATCTCCGCCGAAGCAGAAAAACCTTCCTCCGCCTGCACCCGGGCAGACAGAAAAAACACCACGCAAAATAACAGCTTAAATATTTTCACAAGAATTCCATACCATGCGGACCGGCATCAATGGCCGTTGTTTTACTCATCACATTCTTTCACAAGGCCGGCCGCTTTGGGCCATGTTTTCACCCTGTGCAGAACATCTCTGACATACGCGCATTCACACTTGTTGTCACATTGATCAAGAGAATATTTATCATTGCAGTAACCCGGACATTCCTTGCCGCCCGTCATTCTCTCTTCAAAAATAGGCCCGACATGCATGTCCGTGAATTCACCCGCTTCTATTGCAAGGGATGTACCACAACCCTTTGTTTCGTGAGTGAAAAGAAAGAAACCTGCCTGTAAAAAGCCGAAATTCACCTGATACCCAACCAGCGTTATCGTCGGGTCAGAGAGGAAAGACGTGCGATTATCCCATTTAAAATGGCAGTTCGTACATTCTTTAAAACATTTTTTATTCATCATACACCTGTCTTCCTATCCCGCTAACGCTATGTTACATTGTGAACTTCCGCGGCGTACTTCTGGAAGCCTTTCCCGCTTCCAACCATCTGCACGCCTACAATAACGCCGTTTCGCACTATGCGCGCCCTGTACTCCAAACCGTTTGTGTCGTCCAGCAATTCTTCTTCAGATTCATTTTCCGGAACCGCGCCTATCGAGTGTATCTCAAAATCCTTGTACTTGAAAGTCAACGGCACTTCAGCCCGTTTATACTGCTCCTTGTCTTCACTGCCGCACACCGCGAAAGCGTTCGATCCCGCAGTGCGGCCCTGAACTGCGGCTTCGTGCGCGGAGCATCTCTGTATCCATTCCAGCCCGATGATGTCGCCGCCGGCAAACACTTTTGCGGCCGATGTCTGAAGAAACGCATCAACCTGCACACCGGAATTAACAGCTATACCGGCATCCTTAATCCAGCCCAGATCACGAGACATGCCAACAGTAATCAGCGCGACATCTGATTCAATCATCCCGCCGCCGGATATTTCAGTAACAATACCCGCGCCTGATTTTTTTACAGAAACAACCGAACCGCCCAGCATCACTTTTACTCCGTGCTTCTCGAGAAAATTCTTAACCGTCTCGCCCCCTCTCGCGCTTAAATCACGCCGCATCAGCCGGTCGGTTTTTTCAACAACTGTCACACCCATCCCGGCGTCAACCGCCCGTAACGCCGCTTCAACACCTATCACCCCGCCGCCGATAATCAAAATGCTTCCGCCGTGTTTTACTTTTTCCCTGATCTTCAAAGCATGCCACGCGCTCCACAAAGGAAACACAAAATCTTCATTGCCTTTGAAAAAATCCGGCACCGCCGGCATCGCGCCGGTGGCTATGACAAGCGCGTCAAACGTGTGCTCCGCCCCGCGGCAGACAACAACCATTCGCCCCGCGTCAATACGTTCAACAACAGATTCCAGTTTGATATCTATCTTGTGGTTCAAATACCACTCGTGAGGATGAATAATAATGGATTGATTATCAACCTGACCAAATGCCAATGCCACCAGACGGGGCCTGTAATAAGGCAGTATCGATTCGCTTGAAAATAGAACTGCTCCGTCAGCGCCCGCTTTAACAGCAGAATACGCCGCCTCCACTCCAGCGTGCCCGGCACCTATGACTCCTATTTTCATCCGTTAAAATATCTTCCGTTATTCTTTCACTGAGAAACTATCCTTACCCACACCGCATTCCGGACAAACCCAGCTTTCCGGCACATCCTCAAATGCCGTGCCCGGCGGCACTCCATTGTCAGGATCACCCGCCTTGGGATCATAGATATACCCGCATACATCACAAATATAACTTTTCATCAACACCACTTCCTTTCACCATCAGGCCTTAACATTCTTGAGCCATACAATATGCGTCATCTCTTCCCTGATCAAAGCATCCATTTTACCCCTGCCCAGACTTTTCGGTATAAGATCCTTCATGCCGGTGAAAAACGCTATTGTATCCTTCTCCGCCTGAAGCGCTATCTTTATAATATCAGCCAGACTTTCCTTCCCGCCCAGCTTGCCTTTATTGCACTTCAGATCAAAAATATGATCATCCGCCATGGCTTTTAAATATAAAGACACTTCACCGTCCGGATTTGAAGAAATTGGCATGGCGCTTTTCTTTGCCTTTTTCCGCATCCCTTCAAACAATGCCTGATGCTGATCTTCCTGACCGGCTATTTTGAGAAGCAGCGCGCGGCCTTTGGCGTTATTTTTCGCCGCCGTCCTGTAGAACACGCCGCCATTGCGCTCTATCTGCACAGCCATCTCAAAAACTTCATCAATATTGAATTTTATCCCGCTCATAAATAAACCTCCTACGCCTGCTGTGCCGCCGCTCCGGCCGCCGGAGGAGGAACAAAAACCCTCGCCGCCAGCTCGTTGTCAACCATGAACAAACCCGGCCCCGGCCCGCCGGCCAGCTTGATCTTATCCAGAACATCCCTCGCGTTTTCTTCTTCCTCAACCTGCTCGGTCACAAACCACTGCAGGAAATTGCCGGTGGCATGATCATCTTCAGCCTTCGCCATGCTCGCCAGCTTGTGAATAAGACTTGTCACTTTCTGCTCATGCTTCAAAGCCTCTTCGAACATATTCTGCAGTGACTTGAATTTGTCAGGAGGCCCGTCTATGGCCGCCAGAACAACACGCGCACCCTGAGTGTTCACATAATCATAAAACTTCTGAGCATGCACCATCTCTTCCTGTGCCTGCACCCTGAACCAGTTGGCCGCACCTTTCAGACCGCCATGCAAAGCATCCGCCGACATGGACATGTAAAGATACGCCGAATATAATTCCGCATTAATCTGCTTGTTGAGAGCAGTCGTCATTTTGTCGCTGATCATAATAACCTCCCGTTCTATTGTTATTCCTTTTTCCACAAACCATGCAGATTGCAATAGGCCCGAACACCCAGAACGTCTTCATCTATCCCGTTGAAAACCGCTATGGGTTCTTCACCCGGCTCCAGACTCTGACGGAACACCCTGCCTTCAAGGAACAGTTCAATCCACTCTATATAATGTTCAGCCGTCATCGGGTGCATTACCTTGCCCACAACCACCCTGACGCTGTTCTCCAGCCGCTCGACCACCGGCACATGCTTTTCAACAGCCGCGTCTGTGGTGTTGGCCTCGCGCAGAACCATCGGTTGTCCGCAGCAAACCAGCTGTCCGCCGGCCGCGTGAACAATCTCAACCATGTTTCCGCAAACATTGCATTTATATATTTGTAACAACTGTGTCATATTTTTCTCCCTCCCCGCTCTTCCTTACAGCGGCTTTGCTTTTCCCGTCCGTTACCAATTCTCAACCAGCACTTCAAAATGCGCTTGAGGATGCGCGCAAGCCGGACATACTTCAGGCGCCTTGTTCCCTTTATGCGTATAACCGCAGTTGAGACACCGCCATACAACCGCCTTGTCCTTCTCAAACACCGCACACTTTTCTATGTTCGCCGCCAAAGCCAGATAACGCTTTTCATGCTGTTTCTCGGCAACCGCTATCGATTCAAACACCTTGGCTACATTTTCAAAACCCTCTTCCCTCGCGATCTTCGCAAACGACGGATACATGTCCGTCCATTCATGATTCTCACCAGCCGCGCTGGCAATAAGATTATCTCTTGTCTCGCCAATCGTCCCGAACGGGAACGAACCGGTTATCTCCTGCTCTCCGCCATCCATAAGCTTGAACAACCGCTTTGCGTGCTCCCGCTCCTGATTGGCCGTTTCTTCAAATATGTCGCCTATCTGAACAAACCCGTCCTTCCGGGCCTTGGATGAAAAATACGTGTACCGGTTTCTCGCCTGCGATTCACCCGCGAACGCCGCCATCAGATTCTTTGCCGTCTTACTGCCTTGTAATTTCTTCATTTCACTGCCTCCTTTTTTTATTTTTTTATCATTGATTTTCTAACATCCGGTATGCGCCGCGGACTCACGCTCACCGCGTTAATTCCGGCCGCCACAAGCTGGGGAATATATTCCGGATAACCCGCTATCTCGCCGCAAACTGAAAGCGGCTTGCCTGCTTCCCGCGCCGCACACGCAATATCAGCTATCAAATTCCAGAAAACCGGCCGGTCGGGATTGTAATCATACGACACCTTGTCGTTGTCACGGTCAACCGCGAAAAGATACTGTGTCAAATCATTCGTCCCTATACTTGCAAAATCTATGTGCTTGTACAATTCCCGCGCCTGTAGACACGCCGACGGCACCTCAAACATTATTCCGTGCTGTATATCACCGCACGGAATACCAGCCACCGCTTCTGCGAAAACTTTCTTTATCTCAAGAAACTGGTTTGCATCAACAATCATCGGATACATCACATGCACCAGACCGCCCGCCGATACCCGCGCCAGCGCCCGCGCCTGAGTCTCAAGTATGTCACGACGCCCAAGCAGAAGCCGCGCCCCGCGCCAGCCCAGAGAAGGATTATCCTCGTCAGGAAGCTCCATGAACGGCATCGATTTGTCGCTCCCCATGTCAAATAAACGAAACACCACCACCTGGCCGGCCATCGCGTCAACCACGGCCCTGTAACGCTCATACAATTCGTCTTCGGAGAAAAACCGCTCCGCCGCCATGACTTCAAATTCCGTCCGGTATAAACCGATGCCCTCAGCTTTCATCCGCAAACTCTCTCTCATGTCCGACGCCAGGTTCATGTTTGCCATCACCTTGAAACCCGGAACCGGATTAATGGGTTCGGGCGGCATTATTATCCCCGTGTCCACACCCTTTTTGCGTATAGTGTCGTCCTCAGGCCATAAAATAACCTCACCGGTATTGCCATCCACAATTATCTCGGCACCGCATCCGATCAGATCCCTGATGTCCTTCAACCCGCTTACCGCCGGTATCCCCAGCGCCCTCGCCAGAATAGCCGCGTGCGAATTGACACCGCCGCGCTCCGTCACAAATGCCAGCGTCCTGTCCCTGTCAACATCAACCGTAAGACTCGGCGTAAGCTCGGCGGCAACAATCACCCGCGGACTCTCCTCCACGCAATGTTTTTTGTCACACTGCATTGAAGGATTCATATTGCCAAGCACATCCAGAAGACGCCGCTTCACCTCCCCGATATCTGTGGCCCTTGCCCTTATATATTCATCATCAAGCGCCGCCAGCCGGGCCTCATAACCGTCAAGAATACGCGCCACCGCCGTCTCGGCGTTGGCATTTTGATGAGAAATATAATTCTTGATCCCGGCATGAACCACCTCGTCAGCCAGAATCATCTTCTGCGCCACAAATATTTCCGATTCCGATTTGCCGATTTCAGACGCCACCTTCAGCCTGATCTTGTCCAGTATCCCGGCAGCCAATTCTATCGCCCTGTCAACGCGGGAGATCTCACGCTCAATACCTTTGCCTTCCACACGGTAGATGGGAAGATTGCTGTGCCGGTTCTCGTTGAACATGCACACCTTGCCGATGATACAGCCCTTGCTCAACGCAAGACCTTTCATCCGCACTTCTCTGTTAATTCCGCTTGCCATCTGTTTATCTCCCCGCCGTCAAAGCTTTCGCGCCCAGTGCACCGCCGGCATTTCTGCACTCACCCAGCACCGCCGCGCCCGGAACAAACCGGCACTCAATCGGATCGCGAACCATGTCCACTTTCATCGCTTTAAGATACTCCGCCACAGCGCCCGGCCCGCCCTTCGCCCAGCCATACGAACCAAACGCCACTCCAGCCTTTCCAGCCGGCCTTAATCCCTTGAAATAAGTCAAAACAGCCGCCATTTGCGGCATTAATGTGGTGTTTAACGTCGGCGACCCCACCGCCAGCGCCGCGCAGTCAAGAAGCTCTGTCGCCAGCGTGGTAATATGCGTTGAACGAACATTTAAAACCTTAACATCCACGCCCTTTTCCATCGCTCCTTCGGCAATGGCGCCTGCCATCATTTCGGTGCTTTTCCACATGGTATCATATATCACCAGCACCTTGGGTTTCGGCTTGCACACAACCCAATCCCGGTATGCGCCAAGAATCACCGGTATATTCTTCCGCCAAATAACTCCATGACTCGGCGCTATCATCTCTATCGCAAGGTTTGAGGCCCGGTCCAGCACCTTCGCTATCTGACTGCCGTATAACATGACAATGTTGGCATAATAAGTCTTGGCTTCCCCCATCACAACGTCCAGCGGCTCCTCATCATCAAACCTGTGCGCCGAAGCATAATGCTGACCAAACGCGTCCATCGAAAACAGGAGCTTCTCCTCAGGAATATAGGTAAACATTGACTCCGGCCAGTGGACCATCGGCGTCTCAATAAACACCATTGTACGCCGGCCCAGCGAAATATTGTCGCCATCCGCCACAATCCGCCACTTCCAGCCGGCCGTGTCATAATGCGCGCTTAACGCATCCCTGCATTTAGCGTCGCAAACCAGCTCCGCGCTGACGCAAGCAGCCATAACCGCAGGAAGCCCCCCGGAATGATCAGGCTCAGCATGATTGCAGACCACATAATCCACCTTCCCGGGATCAATAAAAGCGGAAATATCAGCCAAAAGCTTTGCCGAAAAAGGACTTTTTACAGTATCAATAAGCGCTGTTTTGGAATCGCGGATTAAATACGCATTATAAGTGGAACCACGCTCCGTCCGGTATCCGTGAAAATCACGAACATCCCAGTCAATATGACCAACCCAGTTGATATTGTCCCGGAGCAATGAACTCATGACCCCCCTCACTGCCGCTATTTATTAAATAGCCTGTTAAATTACCGAACATTTAAAAAGTTTGCCATTCTAGCAATCGCCAGCTTTTTACGCCACAGCTTTTTTGCCCATATCAGGGGTAAAAAAAGGGCCCGCCTGTGACCCTACTATCCCTCTCACCCCTTTATCCCTTCTCACAAGCGGACCCAAATTACATTTTTTACTGCTATTCCCGCGCTAAATCAGGCCTTATCACTTCTTCTGCATGCTTAACGCCCCAGCTTGCCATGCATCATCTTGACGTCCACTCCACCTCCATTTTCTTGTGAATTTTCAACTCACGTTCAGCGCTATCCCTGATCTTGTAAGCGCAATCTCTGATCACTCCATAAAGAGCCACGCAACCGTCATCCTTGCAATGCGCCTCTCCTTTATCTGCCAGAATCACCAGATGCCTAGCCAGATCCAAGGCCTTTCTTATATTCTTACTGCAATCACCTCCGCCCATTTCCGCCCCCTTTGTTCCATGTTTTCTTTCTCTGAAAACAATATTGCTAGATCCGTGCCAACCCGGCGTATATTTGAAAAAAAACCTAAATACACCGTATTTTCAGAAAAAACGCGCGTAATAAAAAACGGACATCTAAAGTGTCTCAACCTGCGGTTTCAAAATGAAACACTGAAACAGGACACAATGTTTCATCCAGACAAAATAAGGGCCTATCTTTCAGGTTACTCAATCAGGAGACGCGGCCACCGGTCAAAGAGAGATAATATTTGTTGAAGAACAGGTGCTTTGCAGATAAAGTTACAAAGATAGAAATCATATAGATTTTTTATGACTGACATACCTCGTGCTTTAACAAAAGGAAGAAAAATGCAGACATACCAGAAGGCAAATACAGACTGGCTGGCCTCGTGTGCCCTTGGAATCAGCGTACACTGGACAGCTCAATCTGCGCCTCGAAAGGGAGCGGCCCTGCCTTTCGCTGACGCAGTCGCCAGCTTCCGGCTTGATGAATTTCTTAACGCTGTGGAGATGAGCGGCGCGGATTATGTAATATTCACATCCACGCACGCCCTGCAGATGATGCCATGCCCGCACCCGGTCATAGACAGCATCATGCCCGGCCGGACCACGGAACGGGATCTTATCGGTGAACTTGCCGGCGGACTGAAAAAACTCGGCAAGAAACTGATTGTTTATTACAATCATTCGTGCAACGACAATGATGACACAGCATGGATGAAAGCCATTGGCTACCATGACCGCGACAAGAACCCGCTGGCGGATAATATCTGTGCCATTGTGCAGTGGATGGGCCAGCGGTATGGAGAATCAATTCAAGCCTGGTGGTTCGACAGTTCTTACTCTCTCGACCCCAGAGGCCCGAATAATTCCGTGACAACCGATATGACCGGCTTTCAGTTCCCGTGGGAAAAAATGACTGCCGCGGCCAAAGCCGGTTACCCGGGACGACTGGTTACATACAATGCCGGAATTGGTTCAACTTTTCTCTATACCGATCATCAGGATTACTGGGCCGGCGAAATTCTCGATCTCAAAACCCTGCCCTCCGGCAGATTCCTTGATAACGGTCTGCAATGGCATGGCTGGGCGTGTCTGGATGACCGGGCATGGGTATACGGCAGTAATAAAACCGAGCCGCATCCGCCCCTTTATTCTGACGACGAAATTCTGACCTTTCTGTCGGCATGCCGCAAACATCATGCACCGATGTGTTTCAATGTTATTGCTTTTCAGGACGGCACGCTGGCCGAAGCCTCCGCCAGCCAGCTGAACCGCATCGGCCGGGCATTGAAATAAATCCTTATTTTGCGTTTGGTTTTTTTCTTGTTCTGCCGATATATCAGTCCAACATTATGGAATAAGTTTAAAAACAATAAGGGATTTTTACAAACAGAAAGGGATTGTATGGATCAGGTAAGAATAGGCGTTATAGGCGCGACCGGCCGCGGCGGCATAGCTTCGCACTGGCATAATCCGAAAGGGCGCTCGATTGTTGTTGGCGCCGCAGATATTCACGATGAACCGCTGGCCTGGTTCAAAAAGAACATCAACGACAAGGGCTTTGTCACCAAAGACTATCGGGCCCTGCTCGATAGACTCGACGTGGACGCAATCGCCGTCACAAGCCCTGACTTTACGCATGAGAAATATGTGTGCGAGGCGTTCGAGGCCGGCAAGCACGTTTTCACTGAGAAGCCGATGGCCATAACAACAGAAGGCTGTGACCGCATGCTTCGCGCGTGGGTCAAGTCGAAGAAAAAATTCATGGTCGGCTTTAACATGCGCTACATGAATATCTTCCGGGTCATGAAGGACGCCATTGATGCCGGCATGATCGGCGAAGTCAAGTCGGTCTGGACCCGGCATTTTGTCTCGGCGGGCGGCTACTGGTACTATCACGACTGGCATGCCACGAGACGCCAGGCCACAAGTCTGCTTCTCCAGAAAGCGTCGCATGATATTGACATGATCCACTGGCTTACCGGCAAGTACACAGTCAAAGTTGCCGCGAGCGGCGGGCTGGATTTCTACGGCGGCAACAAGCCGAACAGTCAACGCTGCCGCAACTGCCGTCAGAAAAACACATGCACGGAATACTTTTACGATGAAAACAAGCCCGGCGAAAGCAAGATGGATATGTGCGTATTCCGCAAGGAGGTTGATGTTGAAGACAACAACATAATGATGATGGAACTGGAAGGCGGCATCCGCGCCGTCTACACGCAATGCCATTTCACGCCCGACTACTGGCGCAATCACACCATCATCGGCACGGAAGGCCGGATTGAAAACCTTGATGACGATTCCAAGGTGGTCGTGCGCCTGCGCAACAACTCGAAGCGCTGGAAAAATCTGGCTCATCATGATTTATCCGTAAAACCGGCGTCGGGCGGACACGGCGGAGCTGATCCGCTCATCTGCAAGGACTTCGTAGACATGCTCTTGGATGACAAGAAGCCCATTTCCACTCCGCTGGCTGGCCGCATGAGTGTGGCCGCAGGCTGTGCCGCCGCCTGGTCACTGCGGCACGGCTGGAAACCCGTTACGATCCCGCCGATACCCAAGGATATCAGGAGCAAGGTATTTTAAACTGTCCAATGTGAAACAAAACACATTATTGGCAGAAGAAGAGATACGGCATCAAAAGATCGCGTTCTTGCCAACATCCGCCTTGTGCTTCCGAGTGCCCGCGGGGCACGAGGTAGTGCACCAAGGCGTTGTTGGGCATCCTATTTCTACGTTCCTTTGTATGGCCGATAAGCCCCGTGAGTCAATTCACCGGCCGCAGCCAAGCCCGGCAGGTGGCACGATGTTGCTTGGCACTTTGAATGGGCCGCCGAGCTCCTGTGGTTTTAGATCCGGGTATTCCTCGTAGAGGGGGTTTTGGATTTCGATAAGTATGTTTGCCATGACATCGGCAAAGCGTCGCGTGATGTCATGCGCCTCCTTGCTCCCGCAGCCAGACCGCAGCTTCTGCAAATGACGCCCCAGGCGGAGGCCTATCTCGATGGCAAGCAAGTTCGTCTCTTCAGCCTGTTCTCGATTCATTGGCCTCCTTCGGTGCCCAACATATTATTAACAAGTTATTTTACCTGATATCATGATATTGACGGGATAAATCAGGTAATATCATC
The DNA here is from genome assembly GCA_041306605.1 of Lentisphaerota bacterium. Taxonomy (GTDB): domain Bacteria; phylum Verrucomicrobiota; class Kiritimatiellia; order UBA8416; family JAQBFJ01; genus JBFZFB01. The sequence goes on from JBFZFB010000007.1 coordinate 20,889, forward strand.
TTCTATTTGAGAATATTATGGCTGGAGGCTTGATACATTCAAGATAAAACGGCAGTAAAAATAGTCGGGGTAAAGACCACTCTCTTGGCGGTCTTTGCGTCTTTGCGAGAGATATTTGATGAGTGACCCCTCTATCTTCACGTCCAAAACCGAATAGATGGAAACAATCATGTTTTGCCTTTAAACATGCCAGCTGAAGCAATGAATTTGAGCGCTTCTTCGGTTGAGACGTCCACGGGTTCGATCCATGCCCGTGGCACCAGCACTAGGTTCCCGGCCCACTGCATTGATTGCATATAATAAACAGCGACTTGATCCTTACCGAGAAAGACCGGATCGCTATCATTGGTGAGGAACCCGAGAAATTCTATTCCTCCCGGTACGCGCACACGCACCAGCTGACCAAATCCTTTCTTGTGCGATCCAAATGAGCTTGCAGTGTCCTTTATAACACCATAGATCGTTCCCAGCAGCGGCAGACGTAGAAGCAAGCTCTCAAAGTAGCCGATAACCCGGCCACCCAGCCAGTAAGAGGCAAGAAGTCCTGCACTGAATATCAACGCAACGGCCACCAGCAAACCAAGCCCGGGAAAATAGAGACCGGCTTCTATAAGTGGACCACTGAATATGCCGTCAATAATCTGATAACTCTTGTAAGCGATGAATATCGTAACTACCACCGGCGCCAGCACCAGCAGGCCTTTGAGGAATATCCGCGCTATCTTCTTCATATGTGTCCTTTCTCATTTCACCTGCGTGCAGGCGAATTAGTTTCCGTTGAGGAAGCACCCGAAAAAGATTGTCTCCTCATCGAACGTCTACACTGAGGAGTTCATGAAACCCGCGTTTTCAGGAATCTCATCGAGTGTTTTGTTCGCATTTCTCATACAGGGTTTCAGGGGCAATGTCTGCACCATTAGGCCACGCAATAGTGCCGCCCTCAATTCTTGCTTGCCGAAAGAAGTTAGTATCCTTAAGCGGGGCAAATATAGGGCCACGCTGGAGGTACTCAGAGAAGTCGATGACAGCACTAACGCTATCATCGAAAACAATAAGAAAGGAATAGTTTGATTTGTATTCAATTTGTTTTACATCATTAAGATTCCACATAACACACCTCAATCTAGTGGATCGATTTTCTTGATATCTTTACCTGCCTGGGCAAGTTCCCAATCCACTTGCAACTCAGTAACATGTAAATCGATCCACTCACGCACCAACTTTATAGCTGTGCGTGACTTGATATTTCCTCGAATAATGTTTCCATTCAAGTCCAAAACGGCCTTGTTCCCTTGATGCTCCGCATGGATATGCGGAGGATTGTGTTCATCAAAAAACATCCGAATTATAATTCCGAAAAATCTACTTATCTCTGGCATATTTCAAATCCTTTACTGCAAAATATAACACGTGAGCGAGAAATCTGCTAGTGTTTTCTTGTTGCGAACGCCCGCCTTCACTTTCGGCGCGTTAGCGACGTAAACTCCGAGGTGTGGTTCGCAATTATTTCTATTTGATTTCCATGACTCGCACAAACCATTTGGTCGGAACAGGAGGCTTTGTCGCTTCAATCTGGCGTTTCAAATCCACCAAATCGTTGGAGGATCCAACAGCT
>JBFZFB010000008.1:0-10986 GCA_041306605.1 Lentisphaerota bacterium
AGTTTGCCCATCTGCTGCATGGCGGATGAACCGAGCATGCTGATGAGGTTTATAAAAAGAATATTATCCATATCATTAGTGGCGCGCTGATCACTCATGTCAATTCTCCTTGTTGCTATTGAAGATTTGCTTAATTGAGCAATGTTTGGATGAATAAGTCAAGCCATTCCGGCAATTGCTATTGGCTGCCTTTCGGCAGAACCAGTGATATGGCGGGTATGTTGGTCGACATGATGGAAGCCGCCGCGGAGTTTATATCCTTAAGTGTTAGATTTTCGAACCGTTCTTTTGTTGTAAATATGTGGTTATAGCCAAGTCCGATCAATTCTCCGGTCGCGCAGGCCATTGCGGTGTATTGATTGTCTTGAAGGCTCATTTCATAATCCGCGATAATCTGTTTCCGGGCGCGTTCAAATTCATCTTCCCGGATTCCGCCTGTCAGGATGCGTTCTATTTCCTTTGTTACCAGTTGTTCTATTTCCGGGATGGCATCTTCACGGGTGCCGGCATAGATGATGAATGCTCCGGGCTCAAGACCGGTTTGCTGGCGGGCCCCTATGTAATATACCAATCCTCTTTTTTCCCTTGCTTCAATCGCGAGGTCGGCTGAAAGTCCGCTGAGTGATGATTCAATGATATCCAGCGCGTCACGGCGCGGGTCAATGACGGTGATTCCGGGGAAGCCTGCCAGAAATATAGCCTGTTCTCTTGGTTCACGCCGTTTGTTTCTGGCGGGATATTTCGGGCATGGTTTTTTATGCTCATGGACAGGCGCCGGTTTTGGCGGGATGGCCGCTAATGCCTGCGTTGTCATGCGGATTGCCTGTTCCGGCGTGATGTCTCCGAAAACGGCTATCACCATATTGCTTGATACAACATGCGCTTTGAAATGAGCGATAATTTCATCGCGCGTAATATTCTGAACGGTTTCCTTGGAGCCGAGTGTTTCCCGGCGATAGGGGTGGCCGGGGAACATGATCTGTTTGAGTTCCTTCTGCGCTAGGAAAAACGGACGTTCGTACATCTGGTCTATGGCCGAAATCTGGACCTTCTTCTGCTTTTCTATTTCCTCTTCAGGAAACCGGGCGTTCAGCAGGCAATCGGAAAAAATATCCATGAATAACTGCGAGTCTGATGACAGGCATTTCGCGCTCAAGCCGAACACATCATTGCCGGCAAACGGCGAGAGCATTCCTCCGTGTGATTCCACGGCAACAGCTATTTCCCTGCTGTTTCTTTCTTTGGTTCCGCGTGTGATAAGATCGGCCATCAACGGGGTAATGCCGTTATTGGATTCGTTCTCGGACAGGAGTCCTCCCCGGAAAGCGGCGCAAAACGACACGAAAGGGAGCCGGTGTTCTTCTTTTACCAGCAGAACGGCTCCGTTCGGCAGGGTGATTTTCCGTACCTCATTAGTTTGCTTCCCGCTTGGTTCGGATATGGATTTTTCGGTTTCAGCGGATGGCGCCAGAACCGCAATTGTTTCATTTTGCGCCGTCAGGTACTTTGCGGCAACGGCTTTCAGCATGCCGGGCGTAACGCTGTTGATGCGGTTCAGATATTCTGTTGAGAATCGCGGGTCAGCCGCATAGAACTCGCCGGAAGCGTAGCTTTCGGCCTGTCCGCTCATCGTTTGAAGCTCGTTTAACTGTGAGCTCAAGAGACAGCGTTTTGCTTTCTCAAGTTCTCCTGTCGTGAACTCCGATTTCTGCCAGGACTCTATTTCAGCGTGGATCGCGGCAATGACCTTTTCTTCATTTTCCGGGGCCAGTGTGGCGGATATTTCAAAGACGCCGGGTTCTTTTGGTGTGTATGAATATGCGTTTATGCTTTCAACAAGTTTGAGATTCTCCTTGAGGTTCTGCGTGAGTCTTGAGCTCAAGCCGGCGCCGGTAATTTCCGCCAGAATGTCAAGAGCTGGAACGTCGGCATGGCTTAACGGAACTGTGTGATAGACGCATTGCACGCGGGTGATGTTGTAAGAACCTGTTTTCCGGGCGAGTCTTGCCGATATCTGCGCAGGTTCCTGCGGGATAACGACTGGCGCTCTTGATTTTCGTTCAAGACCGGAGAAAAGCCCGCTGACGTATTTTTCGGTTTCATCGCGGTTTATGTCGCCGGCGATAACGGTGATCATATTATCAGGCACATAATTGCGGTGGAAAAAATCAATCAACTGGTCGCGTGTCAGCGCTTTGAACGGCTGTTCATAGCCGATGACAGGGAATTTGTAAGGATGAGTGGTGAACGCGGTGCGCCAGAGCAGTTCATTGAGAACCCTGTCGGGGTTATCTTTGCACATTGCTATTTCACGGAGGATAACGTCTTTTTCCTTGTTCCATTCCTCCTCCGGGAATAAAGAGTGAGTCACTGCATCCGCGAGCACATCGAGTCCTACGCGCCATTTTTCCGACGGCAAATCGGTGAGGAAAACAGTTCTATCCATGCCTGTGTACGCGTTTATGTAGCCGCCTGCGTCATTTATTTCCTTCGTGATGTCGCCGACTTTTCTTGTTGGCGTGCCCTTGAAGATCATGTGTTCAATGGCGTGAGACGCGCCGGAGCCGAGTAGATCATGTTCATGTATTGAACCTGTTCCGACCCATATCTGTATAGAGACGACGGGGGCGGAATGGTCCTCCTTGATAAGACATATCATGCCGTTATCAAGCGTGAATCGATACAGTTTCTTATTGGTGTTTTTGATTGTTTCGATGGCTGTATTGGCGGAATCGGGTGTTGTTCCGCGCAGTAAGCCACAGCCGGTGGATGCAATCAGAAGAAACAAGGCTAGTAATATTCTATTCATTTTTTGATGTTTTTTTCTTTTTATTACCGCTTGGGGCTGTTGCGGGAAGAAAAGGTTTCACAAAGGCGTCATGGAAATTATATCCATTCGCAAAATGTTCCTTTTTATCCTCTTCCGTTTTGCCCAGCAGTTTGTTTTCGACAAGGTTGAATACCATTTCACCGAAATCTTCAGTGCTTCGTATTCCCCATGAAGTCAATACGGTCATGGACATTGGGCCGTATTCTTTCAATGTGAAACATCTTATTCCTTCGAGCAGTTCCTGGCCTGTGACGTGCCGTTGCGGGCCGGTTCCGGCTGGTTTGTTCAGCATTTTTATGGTGAAATCAAGCGCCTGTTGAAGGAAGGCGTAGGCGGCTGGTTTGTATCTGGGGTCCTGCATGAAAATGTTGTCAATAATGTCGAGTGATTTTTCCGTGTTCATATATGGTTCGTCCTGTGATTTAGATTAAGGCGTTTCTGATTTTTTCGGCGAAGAGATTCATTTCCTCGCAGTTGTCGTATTTTCCCGGTATCCAGTTCTGAGGTTTTCCGTTGTTGTCAAAGCGCGGGATTACATGAAAGTGGATATGAGGAACGACCTGGCCGGCAACGGTTCCGTTGGCCTGAGTGACGTTGATACCTTTGGCGTTGAAAGCTTTAAGCTGGGCGCGCGCTATTTTCTGGACGGTGACAATTACCTTCTGGAGAACATCGGGCGGTGTGCCTGTTATCGGGTTATGGTGCTGTTTTGGGATTACCAGCACATGACCTTTTGCGACAGGTCCTATATCCATGAAAGCCAGAGTATCCTGATCTTCGTATACTTTAGCGGAAGGCAGAATGCCGGCTATTATTTTGCAGAATATGCAATCACTATCCATATTGTTGTCCTTTCAATAAAATTGACTATGGTGTTAGAATGGGAATATAGTTTAAATAATACCGGCAGACAAGGATGATAACTAAATAGATACATGAATATCAAAAGACACATGTTTTTTTCTATAATTATCGGGCTGGCTTTCTACTGCTGTAGCCAATGGTGCGAGGCCGGTGATGGCGTAACATTTAAAGCAGGAACGCTTGGTTATGGCGGGGAGATGACTGTTGCGGTTGTGCCGGGTCTGAATTTACGTACCGGTATGAATGTATTCAATTATGAAAGAGATACCCGGCTTGACACTGCGGATGTTAACGGCACTTTGGATCTTCAGACGGTTCCTATTTTGATAGACTGGCATCCGTGGCGGAGCGGGTTCAGGCTTTCCGGCGGGCCGGTGATCAACAACAATAAGGTGGATCTTTCCGCTCCTGCGACTTTTGCTTTTGAGTTAGGCGGCAGGAGATTTGACATAAGGAGTTTGGATGGGCTTGTCACGTTCAATGAGCTTTCGTACTACTGGGGGATTGGGTATGGCAATGCGGCGCGTGGGGCGGGGGGTGGTCACATCAGGTTCGCGTTTGATTGCGGCATCATGTATCATGGTCAGCCGGATGTTGATGCGTCGGCAGTTGCGGAAGTGCCTGAGGTATTTCAGGACGCATTGGATCGTGCGCTTCGGGAAGAGGTTGACGAATATGAAGACGATCTGAGTTCGTTTCAAATGTGGCCGGTCATCTCATTCGGCTTTTCCGTTGTGTTTTGATGTTTAGCGTGTACAAAAAAGAGACGGGGCAATGCTGAATGCGAAAAAGCAGAAAAGGGGTGGCATTATATCCGAAGGCGAGTATTATATTGGTCTTAATTAAAAAGTAGGTTGCGGTTTGCCCTGGAGACTGAAGCAGACCCCTCCTCTCGTTGAGGATGATTTGATTGATGTTGTCGAGGCAAAGCTTTCACAAACAGTAACGGAAACCGAGCTTTTTAATATCGAGTGGGAGGTAAAACAGTTCAATGAAAATGTCGGAAAAGAAACCCCGAAAAAGACTGTTGACGTCGTTTCTGAATATGGTAGGTTATTACCAGCAAAGCCACCAAGCCTCTATCCTTCGGGACACGCTAAAATTTGGTGGCTTTTTGCTTTTCTGCTCCTATTGGAGGGCTTTATGAAGTACGCCAAGAAAGCCCTCACATTCGAACAACAAGCAGACCTTATCATTAGTCGCGGTCTTGTTTGTGACCGTAGTCATTTGATGCAGTGCTTGCAGGCTGTGAATTATTACCGGCTGAGTGCCTATTGGTATACATTCCGTATTTCAGGCGATCCGAATGATAACATTCAGCCGGGAACGACACTGGACACAGTATGGCGCCGGTATCGCTTTGACCGCCAACTCCGACTTCTTGTAATGGATGCGATTGAACGCGTGGAAATAGCAATCCGCACACGTATCGTCAATCGGCATGTTATGCTCAACGGTCCCTTCGGCTACCTGGATCGTGCTACCTTGCCAGGCGCGTCAGTTGATAATCACCGCAAGTTGCTTGAAAAAATCCGAACTGAGGCCGAGTACAGCCATGAAGAATTTGTACGGCATTATTTCGACAAATATACAGAAGAGACGGACTTGCCATTATGGATGGCCAGTGAGCTATTGACCTTCGGCGGTCTATTGACAATCTTCAATGGCCTACCAACAAGAACCAAAAAAGATGTTGCACTTGATTACGGATTGAACGTCCCGATTCTTGGTTCATGGTTAAGGTCGCTAAATCAGGTTCGCAATATCTGTGCTCATCACTCCAGGTTGTGGAATCGGGAGTTTGGCATTAAGCCATTGATTCCTTACCGCGAAACATTCCCGGAATGGCATAAGCCTGTTACAATCACAGACGAGCGACTGTTTGGCATAATGACCGTCCTTTACTTCCTTCTCAAACAAGTAGCGCCGCAAAGCGCTTGGCGTTCCCGTTTGGTGATGTTGTTTGACCAATACAAAGATATTCCTAAACGTTTTATGGGCTTTCCTGATAACTGGCAGGATAGTCCGATTTGGAAATAACAGAGGAGAATTACGAGGCCAGAACCCAAGAAAATGGATCTTAAATCCATGAATGTAACAGACGACCAGAAGTCAAAACTTCGTCAACTGTTTTTGGATGTCTTTACGGAAGACGCGCAGGAATTCGCGCGCGGCACAGAATGCAGGCTTATCGACCGTCCAGTTCTTATCCAATGGTTGAAATAATACTGATTGCGCGTGAATTGTTGTGTAGAACTTGTCATGTCGGATGACGTGATGGCGTGATTTATCATGTCGAATGACGTGACAAATCAGATTTAGAGCATTATATTGATGCTTAATTAAAGAGGAAGTGGTGGTTTGCTCTGTGAAGCTGAGGCAAGATACTTAATTCTTAAGGTTGACCCCGGGCCAGACGCGATGCAGCCCTCACCTCTCTAGGATTAAATCTGCGCGCGAAAATTTTTACATTTATCATAAAAAAGCTTGCGATGTGAAGTATATACCATATTATGGTGTATGTTACAGAAAGGCAACAATCATGACCCAACAGTTTAAGACCATATACTTCCCAGCAAGAAAGGGAAAGAATCGCAAAAGACGTAATATAACCGTCGCGTTTGGAGATACTGAAAATCACATTTATCAGGAAATTAAAACTTTAACTAGCCTCGAATTGAGGGAGATCATAGGTCATGACACTTGTGACAGCCTTGCGATGGCAGCAAAAAAAGACCAGCGACCTGTTAGTTCATATTGCCTGAATCAAATGAGGAAGGTGATTAGAGAAGATGCCAGTACAACATATATAACACAACGTGAACAAAACGAATTATCAACAGATTGGTTGCAAGCCACATTTCGTGGCGGGCGACAAGAGCCGCTACACGAATGGTATCCCTACTTAGAAGGATATTCGCCTCAATTTGTTCGTAATGTTATCAATCACTTTGCGCCCAATACCTGTGCCGTTTTTGATCCATTCGCAGGGGTAGGTACAACTCCTTTAACAAGCGCCCAAATGGACGTTAAATCATTTTATTGTGAGGTAAATCCGCTATTACAATATTTAATCGAAACAAAGATATCTGTCCTTACAACAGAAAAAGAAAAAAGAAGAGAGATTGCATCAGAACTTTCTGCAATCTCAAATAATTTTTTACATTTACTCAACGAACGTGAAAGTGATTTTGAGTTGCATTGTGCTTATTTTAATACATTTAAGAACAGTAAGTTTTTTGATGACAAAGTATTTGATCAGGTGTTACGTGCACGATCTTTAATTGACTGGTTAAAGTGCGAAAAGCCTTTTGTGTCTACGTTAGTTGAATGGGCAGTAATCTCCTCTCTAATACCATCTTCCAAACTGATTCGACGAGGAGATTTGCGGTTCAAAAACAAAGAAGAATTACTAAAACATAGAATTGATTTTAGCGGAAATGTTCGTCAAAAATTGGATTTAATGATAAAAGACTTATCAAGGATAGAATCAATTTCCGATACACCGGAATGCCTGTGTTATAACGCCCAAGATATTGATAAGGTTCCTGCGATTGATATTGATTGTGTAGTTACAAGCCCGCCTTATCTCAACGGAACAAATTATTTCAGGAATACCAAGATTGAATTATGGTTTATACGAACACTGCGATCAAATAACGATCTTAGGGCTTTTCGTGATGAGGCTATAACTGCGGGCATTAATGATGTCTCGCAATCACCAAGCATTTCTTTCCAAACAAAAGAAATCGAATCAATTGTTCGTGAATTAGAACATAATGCATATGACCAACGAATTCCCCAAATGGTAGCGTGTTATTTTAATGATATGCACAAAGTCTTCAAAGGCTTATCCAAGCATTTGACACGAAATGCTCGAATTGTAATTGATATAGGGGATTCCAGATACAATGATGTTCATGTCCCCACGGATGTTCTGTTGGTCGGAATATTGCAAGAAATGGGCTATCAATTAACGCATGAAACAATCTTGCGAAGAAGATGTTCTCGAAACGGAAAACCATTACGTCAAGTTCTTCTGGCTTTTAACAAATCGCGCACGAGTGTTGTAAGAGAATCTTCTAAAAATGAGTACCAAACATGGTTGCGAACATGGCAGACTTTTAAGAAGCAATTGCCACATCAAGAACAGCCATATGCCAAAAGAAATTGGGGTCACCCCTTGCATTCCCTTTGTTCATATCAAGGAAAATTAAAACCTTCATTAGCACATTTTCTGGTAAAAACATTTGTCCCGCAAAATGGTTCATTACTGGATCCCTTTGCGGGCGTAGGCACAATTCCGTTTGAAGCTGCGTTGGCTGGTAAGATTGCATGGGGTTTTGATATAAACCCTGCCGCTATAAGAATTAGTCGGGCAAAAATGGGTAGGCCGCAACTCAAAGATTGCATGCAAATCATAAAAAAATTAAAGCAACAAATTAAACGAGATTGTGTAAACCAGCATGATCTAGAAGGCATAAAATCTATTAGGTTTAATCAACCTCTAATGGATTACTTTCATCCTAAAACATTAAGAGAAATCCTAATTGCAAGACGTTTTTTCATAAAAACACACGTTACAACAGAATCTGAAGCATTGGTTTTCTCATCATTACTCCACATCTTGCATGGGAATCGGCCTTATGCCTTAAGCAGAAGATCGCATCCAATTACACCGTTTGCCCCCAGTGGCCCCAAAGAATATCGTCCTCTTATTCCACGCCTAGAAGACAAGACGACGCGTAGTTTATCTGCCGGACTGCCAGACATTTTCCAAAGAGGAACTGTGTATGATCAAGATGTAACAGCATGTTGGCCTCTTGAAGTAAATAATCTTGATGCAATCATTACATCGCCACCATTTTTTGACAGCACACGATTTTATTTGGCAAATTGGATGAGGCTATGGTTCTGCGGTTGGGAATCTAATGATTTTAAGGTTCGACCTTTAGCCTATATTGATGAACGTCAGAAAAAAAATTTTGAAGTCTATAAACCTTTCTTTCGCCAGGCGAGGGAAAGATTAAAACCAGACGGAGTGCTAGTATTACACTTAGGACGAAGTCGAAAATGCAACATGTCTGAATATTTGAAGCTTGTAGCAAGGCACTGGTTTAAGGTTGCAGACTTTTTCGAAGAAAATGTCGAGCATTGTGAATCCCACGGGATAACAGATAAAGGCACAGTGACAAACCATCAATTTCTGGTTCTGAATTAATAGCCAAGAAGCTTCTTGTTTTTTGAAGACAATTTCCCTATCAACTTGTTGTCTGCTAGCAACTTTTTTAATTCCTTTATTCGTTTATTGAGGTTTGATTTCTCCCGAACAGATAAAAAGCGCGTTACGCATGCATCAACATCTATATCTTCGTTTATAATAGGTTCCGTCTTGGCGAGCAATGATAAGTCTGCACCTATTATTTTAGCGAGTTGAATCAATTCGTTATTAGTATAAAATTCGCTCGGCCAGCGGTCGCGTTTATTGTCATTTGCTTCTTTTGACAACAGGGCAGCATTTTCTTCTGTAAGAGGATATAAATACCGCGAGGGAAGTACATGGTCGATATTCCATGTCTTGCGTTGATTGATGTCTAAAGGTTTTCCAGACTTAAAACATTTTCCTTTAAATCGTTTGAATAGATTTTCTATATCAATTTCCTTGTTATCTCCCGATAAAAGAAGATCGCCAATTCTACGTTTAGAAGACGCTTCATGAAGTTGTTGTTTTGTTCGCTTCGGATTAAGCACTGCATTTATAGCACCCTTACATGACCGACATTCCATTTGTCGTTCTAAGGGCCCCCATCCCGAATGTTTGCTAAATGCATTAAATGGTAAAATACGACCACAAGTATTACACTGCTTCCAATAAGATGAAGGATGTTCTGTGCAAATCCTAAAAAAACCAAGCCAAAATCTTTTTGCACGGATAGAGCTGCTTTTACGAAAACTTTTGGGCCAATTTTTAAAAGGCAAATCAGAAGAATTGCTATGGAGATAACCACATTTAGAGCAAGAGGTTGCCCCGTATTGACGGACACTGTGAGCGAAGTATAATGAGGGGGAAAGGAGCTTGCAGTGAGAGAAAAAAGATATGATCAGGAATTCAAGGATAATGCAGTTAATATGCTGTTGATGAGCGGCAAGCCGTTGGTTGTGGTTGCCCGAGAGATCGGGGTGAGCGATACGGCGTTAAGGACATGGCGGGAGAAGCATCTTGGGGAATCAGACCGGCATCCCAGGGGGGAAGGGATGCCGACGCCGCGGGAAATGGCTGAAGAGATCAAGCAGTTGAGGAAAGAGTTAACGCATGTTACATGGCAACGTGACATACTAAAAAAAGCAGCCAGCATACTTTCGGAGAGGTCGCAGGGAGGTATGCAATGATTAAAGAACTTGCGACGCAGGGACCATCTGTCATGGCATTATGTGAACTTTACGATGTGTCGGTCAGTGGTTATTACGACTGGGCAGGACGCGGTCCCAGCAAACGAGACAAAGCGGATGAGCAGCTTGCCGGGGAAATAGCTGATATTCATAAGCAGAGTCGTCAGACCTACGGCAGTCCGAGAATAACCATGGCCTTGCGAAAGAAAGCCATCAGCGCCGGCAAGAAGAGAGTTGCGCGGATAATGAAGAAAAAAGGCATTAAAGGCGTTCAGAAAGCCACATATAGGCCCAAGACAACAGATAGTAATCATAACCTGCCGGTCAGTCCTAATCTTCTGGCTGGCATGGGAGAGATTCAAGGGATCAACCAAGTATTGGTCAGCGATATTACAGCCATTCCCACCCTGGAAGGCTGGATGTATCTTGCGGCGTTTATGGGCATGAAGTCACGCGGGATCAAGGGCTGGTGTTTGCGTGATCATATGAGAACTGAGCTTGTGGAGATTGCCTTTAATCAGGCCATGTTTCGCAACAAACTGCCCGAAGGAATGATTGTTCATTCTGATCGAGGTTCTCAGTATGCCAGTCACAGGTTCCGGGCACTGCTAAAAAAGAATAAGGCCATAAGCAGCATGTCCGGCAAAGGCAACTGTTATGACAATGCGGCAATGGAATCATTCTGGGCAACATTGAAGAAGGATCTGCAAATAACAAAACCGTTCAAAACAAAAGAGGAGGCTCGTCTGGCAATATTCGATTATATAGAGGTCTATTACAACAGAATCAGGATTCATAGCTCAATCGGGTTTATGTCACCGCTTGACTACGAACAAAAACTATGCGCATAATTCATCAATATTTGCTTCGGCCTATGTGTCCGTTTTATCGGGGCAAGTCCA
>JBFZFB010000009.1:0-6333 GCA_041306605.1 Lentisphaerota bacterium
TTGTAATAACATGACCCCGTTTCTTGCCGTCTCTCGTCAAACATCTACTCTTATCGGTCTTGTCTTGCAACATTACCACCACAACACCCCAGCCAAAATCAATAGCTAATTGTCGAACCAGTCATGTCGAATGACGTGATGTCGAGACGTGACCCTGTATACACTTCATTTTCTAGTTTCTAGGTCTGACCCTGAAGGGCCAACATCGCTGGCAATACCGGAAATAAATGTAACGTTTGTTTTGATTATATCGTCATTTTCATTTGTCAAAGAACAATTCAAATTCCCTGCCCCTTGCATTCCCCTTATATCTATTGACGATCCTTCAACTCAATCCCATTGTTGCCCATAAGAATATCTGCATCAAGTTTCCGAGCGAGACCTTCAGCAACGAGCCCTTCCTGTGCGAAAAGCGATACGACAACGTTCCTCCTCACGAACATGATCCCCGTCGCACCTGTTTCCTTTGTCGTGAAGTACCATGTGTTATCGCCAATATCACCACCTGAGGGTGTTCCATCCTTGAATATCACACTCGCTCCATTTAGAAGGTCTAGAAGGCCATTTTCCGCGTCCGCCGTGGAGGGATACAGCACAATCCTCAACTCCACTTTCTTCTGACTTTCCTTGTCGTAAAGAACCATTTCCTTTTGGCCGCTTTTATCTTCCGTCTTTCGCTGCACCTCGTATTTCGCAAAATGGTTTGTCATTACGACATCAACATCAATATTTGCGACCAAGGTCTTTGTTTGCTTCGTCTTCTTGAGGGAATATCGCCCCCGGGGCATGACTTCCTGCGCGAGAGCGGTTGAAGCGGCGATCAACCCGACAAAAAACAAACACCAAATCAATTTATTCATTCCATCTCCTTTCGTAGAGTTACTGCAAAACGCAGGTTCCCGTTTCGATGTCCGTTACATCCGGAGTTTCCGTCAGTTTATCCAAATATTCTGTTTGCGTCATGTCGCCGACGGACAATTTCTCAACATGATTGGAGTTACCGGGGCCTTGCGTAGGATCGGCATCATTGTCCAGTTTGGCAGCGGCGTCACAGACTCGGGAGTTCCACCAGCCCACCTGATGGAAGCTCCAGTTGTTGGTATTCCAGTCTGACTGACCTGATGGCAAAATGTAGTTGTACGTGAAGTAGTAGGGAGAGGTTGTCCGGGTAACAACGCGATACTGTGCACTCTCCCCTAGAGCCCCAGATAATGTGTGTGTCCAGTTTGCAAAATCCCTGCAATCCATATTGTCGGTTCCGGCCGTATCCATGGCATCAAGAAGGGCTTGCAGGTGGAACTGAGTATAGCCGGGATAGGTATAATGCGGATAGCCATCGTAGACCACGCCCATGCTGTACGAATGGGTCACAATGTTGCTTAGGACTGTACTTCCCGTGACACAACCGTTTGCCCACAAACAAGACTTGTTAAGGATTCGCGTCCAGACATTCAATGCGTTCCCTGCCGTATTATCCCACGGTTCGACGGGCTCATTCAGAATCGTGTACACGGTGTGCGTGCCTGACGTGTTCAAGTCCAATGACGGGGAACCTGTGCCGTTGACGTTCTCCATCTTCCACTGCCAGACATCGTTTGTTGTCTTTTGAATGCAACCGGGTGTCGTTCCTGAAACCTGAAACACAACATCGCTGGCTATACCGGAAATAAATGTAACGTTTGTTTTTACAACATCTCCAAGTGAACCATTGGTGTCTGTTGAAACAGCCCATATATCCGCGTTGGTGATGCTGGCCGGTTGAACGGTGAACCGGGCTTTGATCGTCAAAGTTTTATTTGTCGTATAGCATACCGGGATATTGGTCACTCCCTTTACCCATTCCCCATTCGAGATATCGAAAGGCGTGTTGTAGTCCTGCCTAATGTTGATCGCATCACTTGCCGATGACGCCGTGTCGTGGTTAAACTTGATATTTGTGATCTGGCAATTTATCAATTCATAATACGCATTTGTATCAAAGGAATATTCGACAGTTTGGGGACTACCCTCTGACGGTATTGAGTTGGTCAGGTATGTACAGTTTGTGTATTCAGCATGAAATTCGTTCATCTCAGGAAAAGTCTCACTGTAGTTGGTGTTCGGCTCGTAATCACCAAGGGTGCCTATTAATACTTTATTTATCATATAAGTATGACTTGAATTTGTGGTTACCTTAAAAAAAATACTTGTTGATGTATTGAAACTCAGTGAATTCTGCAAAATCCACAAGTATGCACCATATGCACCATCATCATTGGTGAAGACGCTTTTTACACCCTTAATCCATCCGGGATCATTAAACATATTTGAATAACAAGTGGTATTATTGGAATACACGGACAGCGCCCCGTTCCAAGCTTCAGTAAAATTTGTACATGCCCATGACACAGCGTCATATTCTATCGCTGAATTAGTCGTAAATGCAAAATCATTCTTCCGAATAATCCCCGTCAAGTTGGTATTCGCTGCATAAATTATTTCGTAAACAGAGGCAGTTTCAAGATCATTTGTTGTCGCTCTAAACTCCCGATCAATCCTGTAGACGTTTGTCACCGCAAAAGCGGGAAACGTCCCTAATAGAAGAAACAAATACACTATTCCGGCGCATAATTTCGTTATCATATCTTTGCAAATACAATTAGTCGTATTATTAATGCTGTCACAAGCTTTGTTATTCATACACAAATTCCCACTTGGCAATTGCACCGTTTTCGATGTTGTCTACTGCACTCACCGAAAATCTCGTGTAGTATTCCTCGTAGGGTGGATCAATCGCAGATATACTATAAGGGTTTGAGTCAAATGCACCTAACCATGTAGCTTCTGATTCTCCTCCTCGCGATGAAACAGGTGGATAAACTGCCGACCAAGTTTCATGAAAGTACCAAGTGCATATCGTCATGTCATAATCGTCGATATCATCAAATATCGTGTTATGCCACGAATCCGATCTGGTGTAGTCTACGTAGAAGTATACATCAATAGCACATGGTACAATTGTTGGCACTTCACAAGCAGGAAGTACCTTCATTCGATATGCCTCTACATAACCAGGATAAGACCACTCGGCTCTAGCGACATACCACCCCTCGTATCCATATGAAGTTGATTCCCATGAAGAAACTTGCCAATTAGAATTCAGATTCAAAACCGCTTTATCCGTGTCGCCACCTTCATCTACACCTTCGGCATATCGATCATACAAAGTTCCTTCAACATGCCATCGAGTCCATTGCAGAGTACAAAGCCCACTATGAATGTCACTATATGTGTATGGCCCATTCGTGCTGATGCCTGAATATGTCCGCCAAGTAGATACTGTCAACATTTCAATCGAAGTTGCACCATTAAAACTACCGACTGTGTGATCTACATAGTTTGACACCAGCCACTCTCTTATATCTAATTCAACCTTCTGAAGAAACTGAGTGCTATAACAATTACGTGATTTATGAAATGGGCCTCTTTCGTATTGATTAGACCACCATTCCTGATCTGCTCCCTGCGCAAATGCTCTCTCTTCATAGGCATTATGTATCCATGTCCCTTCTGTAATGACATCCTCAAATTCTTCTACACTGGGCCAACTTGCGAATTCTGCAGCATGAACAATAACGTTAGGAAAAGCTGTTGCAATCAAACCAACAACCAGCGTCCAAATATTTAGCCTGCGATTCAGCCAAACGGAAAACAATTCTCTAGCATAACATTTCATTGAACTACCTCGTAAAACTTACCTGAAAGTTGGTGAAGCGCATTAGTCATATCTATTAAATCCACCGCTGAACCCGGTGTATTGGTGAATACAAGCTCCGTGTCATATACCATGTACCAATGGGCTATTATCTTTTCTCGTGCAGATTCCAACATGGCTATACCATCACTTCCGGATTGAGGATTAGTGCCTAATTTATACTCCTCAACATTGCTCAATCCGTCGCCATCAGAATCCAGTGCACCATCATCAAGTAACGGGTTTAGATTATTGCTCACTTCCCATCCGTCAGGCATTTCATCCGCATCAGTATCACTGTTTGTCGGGCATGTTCCATACACATATTCATTAGAGTTTATCAAATCATCACTATCATAGTCTCCACTTTCAGTTTCATTTGTATCACCCCACCAATGCATCTCCCACCAATCGGGCAATGAATCATCATCAGCATCACCGGTAAGTTCAAAATCGAACAGGTTCTTTAACTGGCCGATATTGGCAACTGCATAATCAAAATCATCAGTGGTCACAGTTGTCCACGGATACGCGTTGGTATAACCTTCCTCTATCAACCGGTCGTAAAACAGTTTGCCAATGTTTTTTAACTGCCCGATGTTTACACCATAATAATTGCCTGTATCCGTAAATCCCTGAACCAGATTTTCTATATTTGTACCAGCCCCTCCCGGAAGATTGGCCTCAAATTCATTATAGGCATTTGTCGCAAACCATTTAACCTGCCCTTGATTGGCCGCCGCGTAATCGTTTGTGGCAAGATCGTTCGTTACCACATTGCATGACGTCCACCAGTCCGGATAATCAGCGGAAAATGCCAAAACCGGCATCAGCATCATCCCCGTCACAACCAAAGTTTTGAAAATTCTTTTCATATCTTATCTATCTTTTATTCGTCATCAAAACACCCCATTGACACATCACCTGACCGTTCCACGTAAGTTGCTCCTCCTTCAAGGGTAACTTCATGGTTAAATGTTGCATCTCCATCTATAACTGCTGTCGGCGCCATAAAATTCGTGCCACTGTATAAATAGAGGTTATAAACCTCGTTGCTGGACAGCGCCCGGTCGTACAAAAGCACTTCATCCATTTTACCATCCCAATAGTTTGCACTGGATTGACCGCGCCCTATATTAATTTTATTACTGTTTATTCCTGTTGCGGCACTTGTATCACTTCCCACTTCCGAACCATCAATATACATAATACCTGTAGTACCGTTCTGACTGTATGCCCAATGATGCCATTGAGAATTATCCATCGCTGTAGAGCTTTCCACATCTATAGCAGTAGCCCAGCCACTACCAGATGTGCTGGCATATAAACCTACAGTTCCATAATCTTTATTAAACAAGAATAACCAATCACAAAAAACAACATCGGGTCTTTTCGAAAGAGGAGAATGTGCGCCGCTTGTAGAATCATTTTTATACCAGAATGCAATTGTTAAATTACTATTAAAATTAAGGGCATCAGATGTAATTTCCACATAATCACCACTCCCGTCAAACTCACAAGCTCCGCCAACTACTTTTCCGCTGGCCGTCCATGTCGCGTTGACCACTGTCCCTGTATTGTTGTTCCCGCTCTGGTCGGTAACGATATTGGTCTCATTCTGATAAAAATTGTAGTAAGCAGCCTGATTGGTCGTAGGAACCGAACCAGTCGCCAATTCCTGCGTGACGATCAAAGACCCATAATCGGTTGCATCTTCATTCACAGTCAAATCATCCACTTCTGCAGCTTTCACTGTCATTGCGCAAAATAACGAGACGGCCAGTGCGCCTGTTATTTTTATTACCCATTTGTTTTTCTGCATACTCACCATAAATTTTTCCTTGTTTCCTCTAGGGTCTGTTTGTATGCGCACCCATGCCTAAATCACCCAGCGGTTGAACATATCCGATTCCACCTTCAAAATCCGCGTCGTCTTTCAATGTCGCAGGACATTCGATTTCCATTCCTGCTGTCGCAAAATTCGTTCCGTTGTAAAGATAAAGATTGTAAATCTCATTGCTGGATAAGGCCCGGTTAAAGACATGCGCTTGATCCACTATTCCGTTGAAAAATCTACCGCCACTGCCTGCAACTTGATTATCCACAATTTTCAAATCAACAGAACGCGCTGTCATTGCCTGTGTGGTACTTTTTGAGTTTCTTAGCACACCATTCAGGTAAACACATAAGTTTGTGCCGCTGTATGTTCCTGCTATATGCTGCCATTGTCCCGTAACACATGCTACATCCGCACCCACTGCATCATACCCTGAACCGTTCCCTACGTATATGACCACCTTCTTGGCAGTGTCTAGTGTAAGCAAGTATTGCCTTTCATTTACACCGTAGTCATCCCATTTGGTAATAATCCCATAATGATAACTATTCAAAATATCCGGCTTGATCCAGGCCGCCAGCGTTACAGCATTGGTAATATTATGTATACTGCTCCCCAGCTCGTCAGCCGGTTCCCGTTCGTACCGTATGGATAGGTGTAATTCACTGTTGCGTCAGCCGATGTCTTGTTTGTGCGGTTCCCCACCGTATCATATCCATAACCAATATCATATAGCGTCTCTCCGCTTAACCCCAACCGCTTC
>JBFZFB010000010.1:0-11114 GCA_041306605.1 Lentisphaerota bacterium
AGAAGAGAAAGCCCGGAGAGTTGATGCCGAGAAGGCAGGAGCGGTAAAGGCGGGTGAATACAAAGATTTACAGAAGGGATTGGAAGAAGAGAAGAAAACGGTGGAGAAAGAGCTGGGTCGCGTAAGGAAGGAGCTGGAAGAAGAGAGGGGCAGGAGAGAAGATCTGACGGTATCCCTTGGTAAGGAAGGGAACGAGCTGAGGATGAGGCTGGAAGAAATAAGCCGTGAGGTAGAGGGTAAGAATCTTACGCTGAAAGAAACGAGCGGGAAGCTAAAGGAGAGTCAGACGCAGTTGGCGGAGATTAGGAAGCAGGGAGAAGAAAAGGAAAGAGAGCTCAACGGACGTTTAGCGGAAGCAGGAGAACAATACAAGGCGGTAGAAGAGCGGTTAAAGGGTACGGAAGGAGAGTTAGCCGGGGAAAGAGAGAGAAGCAGACAACTGGAAGAAACAGGCAAGGCGATAGAGGCGGAGAAAGAGAAGAAGATAAAAGAGATAGAAGGCCAGCTAGTTGGACTGCAGAAGCAGGCGGAGGGTTTAAGGAAAGAGCTGGAAGAAGCGTGCGCGAAGAAGGCGGAGGTAGAGTCGCAGTCAGTGGGGCAGAGGGTCCATATAGAAGATTTAGAGAAACAGAGGAAAGATCTAGAGAGAGAGCGGGAAGAGAAAGAGAAAGAGCTCAATCGGGTGACCGGCGAGCTGGATGCGGAGAAAGCGAAGAGGCAGGAGGAAGAGGAGAAGAGAGGGAAAGAAGAGAAGAAGCTTTTGGGCGAGCAGGAAGTGTTCAAGGGACGGATAGCGGGGTTGAAGGAAGAGAAAGAAGGGCTGGAGAAAGAGATTGTGGCCGGCAAGGAGGCGCACAGGCAGTTGGAGGATAGGAGCGGCAAGAAAGAGGAGGAACTGACAAAGCGTATAGAGGAGTTACAGAAGGAAGAGAAGCAGAGGGTTGAAGAGAGGGAACGTGGTTATGCCGGTTTGCAGCAGCAAAGTCATAAAACAGAGATTGAATTAAAGAGAAATGTTAGTCGGCTTGAAGAGCAGTTAGCCGGGGCTGGGGAATCTTATAGCAGGATCGAGAAGGAGTTAGAGAAGGAGATCAAGAATAGTCAGGAGATGAAGACAGGGATGGTGTCGCTGCAGAAGGAATTTGATCAGTGTTTGGAAGAATTGCGCAACGCGTTGCGGAGTAAATCAGATTTATATGAAGAGACCCGGAAGATGCTGGATGAAGAAAGGGTGTTGCGTGCCGACATGGAGGAGCGCGGCAGGGATAGTGAGAAGAAGTTGCTCTCCCGCGTGAAAGAGCTGGAAGATGAAATAAAGAAAAACAATATTCTTATAGAGAAGATGAAGAAAGAGCGGGTTCGCGAGCAGGAGACTGTTTCATCCGGCAAGTGGTATTTGCGGACGATGGATAAATCTGTTTATGGCCCGGTAGACATTCGTGATCTTTGTGAATGGGCAGAGCAGAGGCGTATTGGTCCGGAAGATGAGTTGTCGAAAGACAGGGAAAAATGGGTATCTGCCGATGCGGTTCCTGATTTAAAGATGGAATGGATGGTAAAGCTTGCAGACGGTACGGATTATGGTCCTATTAATCTTATGGCTGTGCGTGATCTTATGAATGATGGGAATGTGAAATCCGACAGCACTGCAACCAACAGGCGGACTAGTGAATCTCAGCCGGTGGGCAAGATATCTTTTCCGGTGAAAAATGCCGGTGCATAGCAGGGTGCAGAAAAGGCTCTGAATACAGATAAAATCGCCATAAAATATGCTTCGTTAATATGCTTGTTTTGTATCATCAGAGGTTATAGCTTTTTTACCCACATTGCATGGAACGTATATCTATAGAGAAAGGGATAATATGTCTGCAGGGAAAAGGGTGAAGGTTGTATTGGCTGGTTGCGGGGGGATTGCAGGAGCGTGGATGGGTGCCCAGTCGGTTAAGAGCCGTGTTGATATTGTTGGGCTTGTGGATATCCGTGAAGAGGCGACCCGTGCGTTTGAAGAAAAATATGGTTTAAAGGGAGTTGTGCGCGGCACGGATTTGAATAGTGTTTTAAAAGCGGCAAAGCCGGAAGTTGTTTTTGATTGTTCTATTCCGGAGGCTCATTGCGGTGTGACGTTGACGGCTTTGCGGCATGGTTGTCATGTTCTTGGCGAGAAGCCCATGGCTGACAGCATGGCTAACGCCCGCAAGATGCTTGCGGCGGCAAAGAAGGCGAAGCGCATTTACGCGGTTATTCAGAATCGCCGTTACATGCCGCAGATAAGAGCGCTCCGCAAATTTCTGGATTCCGGCGCCATCGGTAATGTTACTACGGTGCACAGTGATTTTATGATGGGTGTGCATTTCGGCGGGTTTCGTGACAAAATGAAACATGTTCTTCTGCTCGACATGGCGATACACACTTTTGATGCCGCGCGTCTGATATGCGGTTCTGACGCGGTTTCTGTTTATTGTCATGAATGGAATCCGGCGGGTTCCTGGTATGATCATGACGCGTCGGCGATAGCGATATTTGAGATGAAAAAAGGGATAGTGTATTCCTATAAAGGCAGTTGGTGCGCGGAAGGGTGCCATACGTCATGGGAATGCAGTTGGCGTATTACTGGTGATAAAGGCACGGTTTTGTGGGATGGCGGTGAGGGTTTTCAGGCAGAAACCGTGGTTTCGGGTGAAGGTTTTTGCAGAGAGAGAAAGCAACTGAATGTTCCGCGCTCCTGTCCGGTGAAGTTAACGGGCGGTCATGACGGGGTTATACGGAATTTTCTGGATTGTGTTAGAAGCTGTGGTGTGCCTGAGACGGTTTGTTATGATAATATAAAAAGTCTTGCCATGGTGCACAGCGCGATATCCAGCGCGGAAAAAGAGAAAAAGGTAAAGGTGTGTTAATTTGTTCAGTCGGGGAGTTTTCTGGTAAAAAAAACAATAGGAGATCTGGTAATGACGGCTAAAAAAGAGTGCAAAGTGGATATTCGTATTGGGACCCTTGTTCCGTGCAACATGAAGTCGGCGGAATACATCAGGCAGATATTGCCTTATGGTTTCGAATCGTTCGGTTTGACTTTCTGGCAGAAGACGGGCGGGATTGATTTTCGTCGTGTGGCTGGTGAGATATCAGAAGTGCTTGACGGGAGCGGGGCTGTTATTTCTTCGCTGGGCATGTTTGGCAATCCGCTTGAAAACGAGCCATTGGACAAGGAGACGATAGATGGCTGGCGCAAGTGCATTAAAAACGCGCATTTATTCGGGTGTGATATTGTGGCGGGATTTACCGGGCGTGTGAGGGGCAAGCCGATTCACGAGTGTATTGACCGTTTCAAGAAAGTTTGGGCTCCGATGGCAAGGCTGGCGGCGGACAATGGTGTGCGTATTGCGTTTGAGAATTGCGACATGGGCGGCACGTGGCAAAGCGGAGACTGGAACATAGCGCACAATCCGACGGCGTGGGAGATGATGTTTAACGCGGTTCCGGACAAGAATGTAGGGCTTGAGTGGGAGCCGTGTCATCAGATGGTGAGTCTTATTGATCCGATGCCTCAATTGCGCAAGTGGGTGCATAAGATGTTTCACATTCACGGCAAGGATGCAACGGTTTACTGGGATATTGTGAGGGAATACGGAGTACATTCCTCCATGCATGTTGATGTGGCGCTGCCGGGGAAGGTTCAGGCGGTTCCTCCGTTCGCGTATCATCGGACTCCGGGTTTTGGTGATAGTGACTGGACTGCGATTATATCGGAATTGCGGCGGGCGAAATTTGAAGGTTCGATAGATATTGAAGGCTGGCATGATCCTGTTATGAGTGGGGATTTAGAGATGACGGGTCAGGTGGCAGGGTTGAAGTATCTCAAGCAGTGTCGCGGTGATTTTATTTCGAATCCTGCTGTGTAATGAGTTTTTTTGCGGGCTTGAATTAGGGAGGGATCTATGGAAAGCGAAAAAAAAGTAGAGCATGGTTACACGCCAATGTTGTCAGGCAAGGAGATGGCGCAGACTATATCTCTATTGGGTGTTAAGAAAGCTAACACGAAAAGCTGGCAGCTCATGTTGCTGGGTATACTGGCAGGGGTTTACATAGGGATAGGTTCGCACCTGTTTCTTGTGGCGATGCAGGCGGGCATGGGGCGTGTTGTTAGCGGTGCGGTGTTCGGGGTTGGGCTTGTTCTGGTGGTTGTGGCTGGTGCTGAATTATTCACCGGCAATATTTTGATGGTTGTCGGCACACTGACGCGCAAGTTTTCGCTTGTCAGCATGTTAAGGAATTGGGTGGCGGTATATATCGGCAACATGGCGGGAGCGTTACTGCTGGTTGTGCTTGTCTGGCATTCGGGATTGCTTTTTCATGCCGGTTCGCCTACTGAAGTCGGGGCGTATGCCGCCAAGGTTGCGGAGGCGAAACTTCAGCTCACGTTTGGAGAAGCGTTCTTTCGCGGCATTTTGTGTAACATGCTGGTTGTGCTGGCGGTTATAATGGCCATTCTTTCGAAGGACATTATTTCCAAGATAGCGTGTTGTATTCTTCCGATCATGGCGTTTGTAGCTTCCGGTTTTGAGCATTGTGTGGCGAACATGTATCTGATTCCTGCCGGGTTGGCAGTCAAGGGTGGGCCGTTAATGGATCAGCTGATTATGTTCAGGAACATCATACCGGTTACACTTGGCAATATTGTAGGCGGTATTTGTATTTTGATGCTTCATCCCAACCGGATCCGTCAGTTGCTGGTGCTTACAAAAGGCAAGGGTTGATATAGGCGCCGGATGCGGCATGTTTTGAGGTTTTTCCAGCAGTTTGATTCAACAATTCTATTGTTGAATTATTGTTTTTTCGTCGTAAATCTCATTCTTGCAAGGATGATGTTTTTGTGCGATACTCCGGAGTTTTCTTGGAAATTAATAAAAGCAGAAGGGTTGTGTTATCATGAACAATATAAATGTTTCGGATGTCAGGAATTTTGCTCTTATGGGTCATTCAGGAAGCGGAAAAACCACTTTGACGGACGCGTTGCTTTTTAAGATGGGAGTGAGTGACAAGATGGGGCTGGTGGCGTCTGGTTCCAGCATGAGTGATTTCACGGAGCATGAAAAAACGCGCAAGACGACGATATTTTCCAAGCCGTTCAGCGGTGCTTGCAAAACGGGCGGAAAAAACATGCAGTTTGTCTTTTCGGATACGCCGGGTTATATGGACTTTTTCGGTCAGGTTATTGCCGCGAGCCGTTCCACGGAGTCGGCTCTGATAGTTGTGGACGCGGCGGGTGGTGTTCAGGTTGGTACGAATCGCGCGTGGAAGTGCTGTAAGAGCGAAGGGCTGGCCCGCGGGATAGTGATCACAGGGCTGGATCGTGATAATACGGACTATAATAAAGTGCTTGAAAGCATAAGGTCTCATTTTGGTTCGATTTGTGTTCCGGTTGTATTGCCATTAGCTGATGGAAGCGGAGTTTTTGACGTGTTGGGCGGCGGGAATGCTCCTGCGGGTTTGGAGGATCAAGTTAATGAGTGGAAGATCAAGCTGATGGAGATGGCGGCTGAGACGGATGATAAGTTGATAGAAAAATTTCTTGGCGGCGGTGAGCTTTCCGCAGAAGAACTTTCAACGGGTTTAAAGAAATCGGTTGCCGGCGGTTTAATGGTGCCTGTTTTTGCCTGCAAGCCGTTGAAGGGCGTGGGTATTTCTGAATTAATTGACGGAATAGGGCGGCTTTTCCCGTCTCCTGCGGCGGTTCAGCCGGTTGATGTTAACGGCAATAAGATTGCCACGGGCGAAAATGACCCGTTTGTGGGCTTGATATGGCGGACTGTGAATGATCCCTTTATCGGGCAGTTGGCTTTTGTGCGGGTGTTAGGCGGCACGCTGAAAAGTGAATCTGAAGTGTTAAACGTCACAAAGGGTGAAAAAGAGAGAATAGGCACGCTGATTCTGGTTAACGGCAAGACACAGACTACGGTTACTGAGGCGAGGGCCGGGGATATTATCGCATTGCCTAAATTGAAGGCAACAACGGTTGGCGACACATTGTGCGCGGTCGGGCAAAAAATAATGTGCAGGCCTCTTGTATTCCCGACTCCGGTGGTATTTCAGGCGGTGAAGGCGAAGACGCAGGTTGATGAAGACAAGCTTGGAACAGCGCTAGCGAGAATTTCGTCGGAAGATCCCACGCTCAAGGTGGAGCGTAACACAGAGACGAAGGAAATGATTCTTGGCGGGATGGGAGATGTTCATATAGACGTGGCGGTAGAATTGATGAAGAGCCGCAGTAATGTGACGGTGCTTCTGGATACGCCCAAGGTTCCTTACAGGGAAACAGTTACTGCGTTGGGAGAGGGTCATTACAAGCACAAGAAGCAATCAGGCGGCCGCGGGCAGTATGGAGAGGTTTATCTGCGCGTGGAGCCGAAGCGGCAGAGTGATGAGGATTGGTTTATTGACGCGACTGTCGGAGGATCGATACCGGGCAATTTTCTTCCGGCGGTTCAGAAGGGTCTGGTTGAAGGTATGACATCAGGTTCGCTTGCGGGCTATCCGGTTACGAACGTCAAAGTGACGGTGTATGACGGGTCGTATCACGACGTGGATTCTTCGGAAATAGCGTTTAAGATTGCGGGGGCGCGTGCTTTCAAGGAGGGTATGTCCAAGGCGAAGCCAGTTCTTTTGGAGCCCATAATGACAGTTAATGTGACAGTGCCTGATAGTTATATGGGTGATATTAACGGGGATTTAAACCATAAGAGGGGCCGGATTCTAGGTCTGACTATGGAGGATGGATTGCAGGTTGTTACCGCGGACGTGCCTCAGGCGGAATTATTCCGTTACACGGCGGAATTGCGCAGTATGACGGCTGGTCAGGGTTCTTTTGAAATGGCATTCAGCAGATATGAAAATGTGCCGTCGAATATCGCGCAGAAAATAATTGCCGCGACGCAGAAGAAAAAGGAAGAAGAGGAATAAATGCGAGGGATTTATCCGGGTTGCTGAGGGCGGTGGTTATTGTTGCCGGTAACTTTTGCTTGTGGATTTAAGATTCATGAGCTGGAGGCGCGTAATGCGCAAGTCGATGTTGTCATGTTGTGAATTATGTCCGAGGCGATGCCGGGTTGACAGGAGTGCCGGCGAGCGGGGGTATTGCGGGTCGGGTGATGTTGCCGAGGTTTATACGTATGCTCCGCATCATGGAGAGGAGCCGCCGATATCGGGCAAGCGCGGGTCGGGGACGGTTTTTTTCAGCCGGTGCACATTGAAATGCGTGTATTGCCAGAATTTTCCGTGGAGTCAGGAGGGGCGCGGCCGGAAGTATGCTGTTCCGGAACTGGCGGAGATATTCCGGTTTCTGGCTGACGCGGGTTGTCATAACTGGAATCTGGTGAGTCCGACGCCGTGGTTGCCGATGATAAGGGAGGCGGTTGCGTTGTTGAAGAAGGAAGGTGTTTCGATTCCGGTTGTTTACAATACCAGCGGGTATGAGAGAGAAAGTGTTTTGGAGGAATATTCGGAGCTGGCTGATATATTTCTGCCGGATCTGCGTTATTCCCGGGATGAATCTGCGGTTGAAGGGTCCGGAGCGTCCGGTTATGTTGATGCGGCGCGTTCCGCGATAAAGCGCATGCGGGAACTGGCCGGGCCTTTAAAGCTGGATGAAAATGGGATTGCGGTTTCGGGTGTTATCTGCCGGCTGTTGATTTTGCCGGGCCGCGTGGAGGAGGTTCAGGAAAATCTCAAGTGGCTGGCGGACACTTTCGGGTCTGACATTGCGGTGAGTGTCATGTCTCAATACATGCCGGCTCACAAGGCGGCGAAGATGCGTTCGTGGAACCGCGGGATAAACAGGGAGGAGTATGACGGGGTGCGGGCGCTGGTGGAAGATCTTGATTTTGCAGAAGGTTGGGTTCAGGATTTTGAAGGAGAGGTGGCTAAAGATTTGATAGGGTTTGAAATGACCCCGGCTTGATAAATATTTAAGCGGGAGAGATGAAGGTTAATTGCGGTATAGGA
This sequence comes from Lentisphaerota bacterium, assembly GCA_041306605.1. Taxonomy (GTDB): domain Bacteria; phylum Verrucomicrobiota; class Kiritimatiellia; order UBA8416; family JAQBFJ01; genus JBFZFB01. The sequence goes on from JBFZFB010000010.1 coordinate 7,996, forward strand.
GCACGTTATATATGAGCGGTCATAATAAATGGTCTACGATTAAGCACAAGAAAGGGGCGGCTGATGCCAAGCGGGGAAAGGTATTCAGCAAGATTAGCAAGGAACTGATGGTAGCGGCACGGGAGGGCGGTAGTGATATTGATCAGAATCCTACCTTGCGGGCTATTGTTCAGAAGGCGAGGGGTGTGAATATGCCCGCCGAGAACATAGAAAGAGCCGTAAAGAAGGGTGCAGGCGAGATAGAAGGTGTTACGTATGAGGAGGTTGTGTATGAGGGTTTTGCCTCAGGCGGAGTTTCTTTGCTGGTCAAGGTATTGACAGACAACCGCAACAGGGCGGCATCTGAGATAAGGCATATTTTCACAAAGCACGGTTCTAATTTTGCCAGTCAGGGTGCTGTTGCCCGCGGGTTTGATCGTAAGGGCCAGATATTTGTCAACGCTTCAGCGGCGGATGAAGACAAGTTGATGGAGATAGCGCTGGAGGCGGGCGCGCAGGACATGAAGAAGGATGGTGATCAATATGAGATATTGACTACGCCTCAGGATTTTTATGCTGTGCTTGACGCGTTGTCCAAAGCGAAAATACCTACTGATGAAGCTGAGATTTCGCAGGTGCCCATATCCACCGTGCCGGTTACGGACAAATCCATTGCGACATCTGTTTACAAGTTTATATCGGAACTGGAAGAAAATGAAAATGTTCAGAACGTGTATACGAACATAGACATTTCTGATGAACTGCTGGAAGAAGTGGCAGGATAAGACGGGAGTGACCTGATGAGGGTTTTGGGTGTAGACACATCATTGCGTTCTGCCGGTGTTGGTGTTGTTGAATCCCGTGGAAGCAGGATGACGGCGGTTGAATACAACACGATTTCTATTCCGGCCGCGGCGTTGTTGTCGGAATGTTTAGGGCGTTTAAACCGGCAGATAACAGAAATAATTGACAGGGCCAAGCCCGACGCGGTTGCGGTTGAGGGAGTATTTTTCAGTAAAAATATTAAGACAACATTGATTTTAGGAGAGGCGCGAGGTGCTGTTATAGCGGCGTGCGCGTGCAAGAGTTTGCCGGTTTTTGAATATTCACCCCGCAAAATCAAGCAGTCGGTGGCCGGTTATGGAGCGGCGGGCAAGGAGCAAATGCGCCGTATGATAGGTTCTTTACTGGGTCTTCCGGAATTGCCGGATGAAGACGCCGCGGATGCCCTTGCTATTGCGATATGTCATCTGCATAATGTAACACGATATGCGGCTATCGCACCCAAGGCGATATAACAGCGGATATTAGTGTTGAGGTGGAGGGAATATGATAACTTTTTTACGCGGCAAGATTGCTGAAAAACAGCCGACTCGCGCGGTGTTGGACGTGAACGGGGTGGGTTATGAACTGTTTATTCCTTTGAGCAGTTATGATCGTTTGCCGGCCCGGAGCGAGGAATGCCATATTCTGGTTTATGATCATGTGCGTGAAGATATTCATCAATTGTTTGGCTTTATGACTGAAGCTGAACGCGAGATGTTTGTTATGCTGATGGGGATCAGCGGTATAGGGCCCAGACTTGCCATTAGCGCGTTGAGCGGGTTGACAGTTCGCGAGTTGAAGGCGGCTATTGTTGAGGGTGATGTGAAAAGACTAAGCTCCATTTCCGGTATAGGCAAAAAGATGTCGGAACGCATGGTGGTTGAATTAAAAGATAAAATAAGTGATGCGGACGCGCTTGAGGCTGTTTGCGGGGCGGCTGATGTTCGTGAGGAAGATGTCAGAACGCGTGACGCAATCATGGCTTTGATTTCGCTGGGCTATAAACAGGAAGTGGCCCGCAAGATGGTGATGTCGGTGGCGCAGAAAAGCGGCAGGGATGATATGAGTGTGGAAGAAACGATCAAGCAGGCGCTTGCCGGCTGTTAAATAGAGACTTTGAAAAGATGGCTAAAGAACATACTGTTAATTTGTTGAATGAACCGGACAAGGATTTTGATCTGAGTTTAAGGCCGGTGACGTTTCGTGATTTTGTGGGGCAGAAAAAAGTGGTTGAGCGTCTTGAATTGGCTGTGGACGCGGCGAAAAAACGCGGGGATGTGCTGGATCATGTTTTATTGTCCGGGCCGCCGGGTCTCGGGAAAACGACATTGGCTTATATTCTGGCCAACTCAATGGGTGTGAATATCAAAGTGACGTCGGGACCTGTTATTGACAAACCGGGAGACCTTGCGGGACTGCTAACCAGTCTTGAGCGAGGGGATGTTTTATTTATAGACGAGATACACCGCATGCAGAAAGCGGTGGAGGAATATTTATATGCGGCGATGGAGGATTTTGTTCTTGATATCATGATAGATCAGGGGCCTAACGCAAGATCCGTTAGACTTGATCTGCAGAAGTTCACGTTGATAGGCGCCACTACAAGGAGCGGGCTGATATCCGCGCCGTTGAGGTCGCGGTTCGGGTTGAGTAACCGTCTTGACTATTACATGCAGGATGATTTGCAGTCGATTATTGAGCGGTCCGCTTTGATATTGAATGTTGACATAGACAAGGAAGGGTCTTGTGAGGTAGCGGCCCGTTCGCGGGGAACGCCGCGGATAGCGAATAATTTATTAAGAAGAGCCCGTGATTACGCTCAGGTAAAGGCGGATAATAAAATAACCAGAGATATCGCTGACAAAGCTTTGGAAATGCTTGAAATAGACAAGCAGGGTCTTGATGAGATGGATAAGCGGATTCTCAAAACTATTGTGGAAAAATTCGGCGGTGGCCCGGTTGGTCTGAATTCGCTGGCTGTGGCGGTTGGCGAAGAAGCAGACACGATAGAAGAGGTTTACGAGCCTTATTTGATTCAAGAGGGGTATTTGAGCCGAACGTCGAAGGGGCGTGTTGTTACCGATTTCTGCTGTAGGCAGATGGGTTTCAAAAAACGGCAAGATGAAGCCGAGCTCAAGTTCTGATCTGCGTAACTTGTCTAGGGGGAATCCGGGGGAATCCGGGTCAGCCCTTGACGGCGTGTTGCCCAAATCTCAACACGCTTTTGACAAACACCTCTTCTGTTAGAAATTAACATAAACATCCCGACGGAACCGGAATAGAAAATAATCGACACCAAACTGCGTGCATCATCG
>JBFZFB010000011.1:0-40263 GCA_041306605.1 Lentisphaerota bacterium
TATAGACGAAATAATATGTCTGGGAGACATTGTAGGCTTCGGCCCTAACCCTTCAGAAGTTCTCGAGTCAGTCCATAAAAATGTTCACCATATTATTCTCGGCAATCATGATGCTGTAGTCTGCGACAAAATAAACCCTTCATTATTCAACGATCAGGCGAAAGAAATCATATTATGGACCAGACAACAGTTGAACAATGATGCCATCAGTTTTCTCAAAACCCTGCCGCTTTCAGTCAACGCACATGCCTTCCGCTGTACGCATGGAGACTTTTCCCAGCCTGCCGCCTTTAAATATATTATAGACGCCGAAGACGCGATGCCGTCATGGCAGACTGTTAACCAGCAACTTCTCTTTGTGGGCCATACCCACAGGCCGGCCATTTTCCTGCTAGGCGAAAGCGGCATACCGCGCATGGTTGAAGCGCAGGATTTCATCCTTGAACCAAAAAAAAGATTTCTTGTGAATGTCGGATCCGTGGGCCAACCGCGCGACGGTGACGCAAGAGCCAACTATTGCGTGCTTGACACTTCAGACTGGTCAGTATTCTGGCGACACATCCCTTTTGATATAGACATGTATAAAGACTCGCTGAAAAAAGCCGACGTTTCCCCATCGGCCAGTTATTTTCTTAAACACGACCCCAGGCAAGGCCAACCGCCCCTGCGCGGCATTCTTAACTTTTCTCCATCCGCTTCAGCAAAAGATAACGCCAAAGATGCTGTCGAAGTTCAGGAAATCAAAATTCTAAAACGCAAGATTTCCATATGGAAACGGGCATTATTCATCATTTTGTTATCTTCATTGCTGGCTGTGCTGCTTGGCCTTTCCCTCTTTCTGCGATACAAGCCGGAAACATTCATTATCAACGATGGAACCATGACACCATTGACAGCTTCAGACATCCCGGCGGATAAAAACATTCTTCACAACCCGGAACAATCTTACGGTATGAACCAGCCTGTTCCGGGCTGGTCAATTCATCTTTCAAATAAGAACACTCAAAATACTAAAATCGAATCCACAACAGAATACGGGCCTGTTTTTGTTTTAAAATCAAAATCCATTTCCGGGAATATAACACTCTATTCATCTCCCGTCCGGGTTCAGCCCGGCATGAAACTATGCATGGAAGCTCTATTCCGGAAGCAACCATCGTTCAAAGGCAACATTGCGCTCACAATTTCATTGACCCAGACAGTCAATGGCCATGAACAGAAAACAGATAATTTCGTGGTAAAACATCCGAATCAGTACAGGCAAAATGATTGGATACTGGCTAAACACACCTTTGAGATTCCTGCCGGCGGCAAGGAAATACGTTTATGCATCTCCGGCTCATTCGACGGAGAAGTTTTCATTCGCGATTTGATGCTATACCGCCGCGAATAATAAGGTCATTAGCGACAAAGTTCATCTATTTTTCTTGTCAGTTCTTCGATAGGCACCGGCTTGGCAAGGTAATGCTCCCTGCTACTGTGACGCGCAGCCGCCTCCTTTTTGGACATAACGGCAGTTTGAAATATTATCGGAACCTTTTTCAGGTCTTCTTCCTCCCAAACGGCTGCGGCAACTTGCCCTCCATCCATATCAGGCATCATCACATCAAGTACAATTACATCGGGTCTGAATGTTCTGGCGGCATGCACGGCTTTTGTGGAATCACTGACAGTCTCCACTATGTAGTCCCCCGTCAAAATCAATGCGTCTTTAAGTGTCATCAACAGACTTTCGTCATCATCAACAATCAGCACTCTCTTTTTTGACATGGCTTTTCCTTTCTGCCTATCCCATGTTTTACCGTGTTCAAACAAGACTGTTATATCATTTCTGAATAATATAGAAAGACACTTTACGATAGAAGCACAACTTCCGTGCCTGTCAATAATGGCATTTTAAATTCTATTTCACACCTAATCTTGCCAAATTTCAGCAATTTGCTATGGTTACAGGAAATGTTTACCTTTTATTTAATTGATCAAAGTTTCCAGAGGAAATTCAATAATGCACCCTAGAAGTGGTCATTGTCCATCATGTGGTCAAAGACAGTATGTTGCGCTAAACAAACGGGAATGCGCGACAAACATTCTTGCTGCTGTTTTCACAGTTGGACTATGGTTCCTTGCATGCAAATTTCTTTCCATCCCGACGCGGATATGGAAATGTACGGCATGCGACAGCACTGCTGTTACAGATGTGAGAAAAAGCTCCTCATCCCGGCATCACTCCCGTGAAAAAGACAAATCCCGGTTCATGCTTCTCTCCATCGGCATAGCAGGCACGGTCTTGGCCTTGATTTTGCTCCTAATGTATATGATTTATGGAAACAAAAAGCTTCTGACAATCAGCCTTGTGTACATTTTTTGCGGGGTATTGGCGTTATGCGCCCAAAGCATCATGGCTATTCACCATAGGAGAAAAAAAAACAGATCAAGAACCTCTGCCGACAAAGCAACAACCTGTGCTGAAACTGCTTCCGAGCCAGCTATAATAATAAAACCTGATCAAATCCAAAAACAACCAGTAATCGAGCCAACACCGCAAACCCAACCTGCTTCCGTGGAAAAACAGAAAGAAGACTCGAAATCAAAAAACAAAAAGAAAGCCAAACGAAGATCTCAAAGAAAAGCCAGAAAGAAGAACCGGAAATAACTCACGGCAAAATTTTAACCGGGCCACTACTCCACCTGAACACGCTTGGCAACATACCTGTTCTCAATATTCAAACGGCCATCAAGAAGAAGTTCATTCAATGAATCCTGCCCCTGTTTGCCGGTCCTGGGAACAATCACCTTTGCTTCATCAACGATAACATATTCACGAATCCAATACGCCTCACCGTTATCCGTGTAATTGATGGGATTCTTGTCATTGTCGAAAGCGGGACGACCGCAATAACTTATACACTTCATGTCTCTGGTAAATTCCCTACGGTAAACTTTGCCATCAGATTGATACTCCCATATACCTAGAATGCCATGCCTGATAAGCATATGCGTTCCGCCCAGCAGGCTGTAGCAACCGCTGTTCAGGACCAAGCCTGCTGTAACGCATAACAAGCAAAAGGTTTTTAAATGATTTCTATTAAAAAACACGCGCCTATCTCCTAAAAGCCGCCTTATTTAATTATCAAATCTTATTATACGGACACATCCGCAAAAGGCAATTTTATTTCTTTCAAAACAAGCATCTTATCCCTCATATTCTTGTTTTTCTCCTATAATTTTGTTATAGAACAAGCATTATGAATGAACCCATTATCCTTGCATCAGCATCAGAACGCCGCAGAAAACTTCTTGCCACCATTGGAATATCCTTCAAGGTCATGCCGTCTCAAGCTCAAGAAGTATTTTATAAAAAGAACCCCGAAAAGACAGCCGTGGAGAACGCTCTTCGAAAGAACGACTGGTGCCGCCAAATCTGCCATGACGCAAAAATAATATCTGCCGATACAGTTATTGACCTAAACAACCTATGCATAACAAAACCAGAATCAATGGAAAACGCATTTGCCATATTCAAGGCTTTCTCGGGAAAATCTCATGCCGTACTTACCGCAGTCACCCTATCCTCTCCAAATACACATGCAGAGACTATTGTCGCAAAATCCACGGTACATTTCAAAAAACTCTCTGATCCTGAAATACAGGAATATTTTTCCAAAGTTAATCCGCTCGACAAGGCGGGAGGATACGATATTGATCAATACCCCGAACTGATCATCGAGTCTTTTTCCGGGTCACGTTCCAACATAATGGGGTTGCCATTGCACGTGATTGAACAATGGCTTGCCTAAAGCGATACATTTCCGCGGCGGGCTTTCTGCGCAGGTATTCTTTTTCTTATCGCCGCCACATCTTCAATATCCAGATCCGCCAGCAATACAGTTTCCTCATCGCCGGCACGGCACAACACTTCACCCCAAGGGCCAACAACCATACTGTTGCCATAACTCGCGACACCTGTAATATGATTAGAACCGCACTGATTCGGTGCTATTACAAAACACTGGTTCTCAATGGCGCGCGCGCGTAAAAGCACTTCCCAGTGATCTCTTCCCGTTCTTTGCGTAAAATCGGATGGAACAAAAGCAAGATTCATACCCTCTTTCGAATAATACCTGTACATCTCAGGGAAACGGATGTCATAACATACAGAAAGACCGGCCCGCCATACCTCCATGTCGGTCACAACCGGGTCCGAGCCTGAATCAAAATAGTCCGACTCCCGGATTACACGTCCGTCTTCCAGAATCGCCTCAAATAAATGAATTTTCCGATAAACAGCGGCCACATTACCATCGCGGTTGACAAGCACACTTGTGTTGTACCTTGTCTTTCCATTAACAATCTCAACAACAGTACCTGCAAGAATCCAAACCTTTCTTTCTTTCGAAATCTTTCTTATTTCTCCGATAACCGCGCCATTTACCGGCTGTGCTGATTGCTTATAAGTTTCCATGTCGCCGCGGGCAGAAAAGACCTCGGGTAAAACAATGATATCGACAGCACCAACACCGGCAAGAAGACCGCAAAGTTTTGCCATATTGCGTTCGTAATCATCGCAAGAATTCATTTGAACAACTGCGATATGAAATTTACCCATAGTATCTATCCTTTCTGAGCTCTGATTTGACCACGTAAAACTCGAATGGTCAAGAACATCCCTTTTTACAGCCTCAAACCGGCATTGAATTCCTGCCGAAACAATACCTGATCACATTTCTTTTTGTTTGTTTATAATATCCGCAATTGTTACATTTTTACCCGGCATGAAGTTAATGTCGCGTTACCCGCACATATGTTAAAAACAGGCATAACAATAGACCCGAGATATACCCAGCATCTGACTGGCACGGGCCATCCGGAACGGCCGGAAAGATACAACGCCGTAATACAAGGCATTCAAAAAACAGTATCACAAGCAAAGATCAAGTACATCTCCCCTTCACCGGCCGGCGAAGAAGATATCCTGCTATGCCATACACAGGATTATCTCCAAAGCGTAAAAAATGACATTGCTGAAGGCTATCCATGTTTGCGCACCGGCGACACAAATATATCCGACAAATCATTTGAAGTCTCTCTTCTCGCCGCAGGGGCCGTAATAACGGCAATTAATGCCGTTATGAACGGGGAAACAAGAAACGCATTCTGCCCTGTAAGACCACCCGGCCATCATGCCTCGTCAAACCGCGGAATGGGCTTCTGCATATTCAACAATGCGGCAATAGGCGCGCGCTACGCACAGCAAAAACACAATATTGAAAGAGTATTAATCGTGGATTGGGATGTACACCACGGCAACGGGACCCAGGATATATTTTACGAGGATCCATCAGTATTTTATTTCAGCACCCATCAATGGCCTTGCTATCCGGGAACCGGCATGGCGCACGAAACCGGCGCCAAAAAAGGCAAGGGATTCACAATGAATTGTCCATGCATCCCCGGTTCCGGGAAAACAGAAATAATTCAGCAAAGTATGCTGGATAAACTGGTGCCCGCCATGAAATCATATAAACCGGAACTGGTTATCATATCCGCCGGTTTCGACTCCAGAATCGGAGACACTATTGGAGCGCTCGCCCTATATGATGATGATTTTGCGCAGATGACCAGAATCTGCATGGCTATTGCCGCTGAGTTCGCTGACAGCCGGCTTGTTTCCGTGCTGGAAGGAGGATACGCCCTGCCGGGCCTCACATCTGCCGCCGGAATTCATATCAGCACACTTGCCGGAAACAACTTGGAATACTCACAAAAAAACAAATGAAAGGTATCATAAAATGCCGCTAATAAAAATTCATGTCTCATGCCAGTTGAATAACGAAAAGAAACAGGAACTGCTGACAAGCGCCACAAAAATCATCTCAGCTGTCACAGGAAAACCTGAAACATACGTCATGTCCATGATTGAACCTGCCGATATAGCTCTCGCTGGCAAATCAGGCCCAGCTGCCTTTGTCGATATACGCGGAATCGGCGGACTCGGTCCTGATATCAATCAAAAATTATCAGCTAGGATATGTGATCTTTTAAATAAATCACTTGGCATTCCGGGTAATCGTGTTTATTTGAACTTTACCGATGTACCCGCTTCCAACTGGGGTTGGGACAGCCAAACATTCGGTTGAAAAGGAGAGAAAAAAAACATGCCAAAAAATGCACTTGTACCTATTGCTGACGGCACAGAGGAAATGGAAGCTGTATGCACAATAGATGTTCTCCGGCGTGCGGGCGTTTCTGTGACTGTGGCTTCTGTTGCCAACCTTCAGGTTACAGCTTCGCGCGGCACAAAACTGGTTGCCGATTGCCTGATCAATGAATGCTGTAAAACTATCTATGACATCATAGTTTTGCCCGGCGGCATGCCCGGAGCTGAACATCTGCGTGACTCGGAAAGCCTTGTAAAAATGCTGAAACAACAGCAAAAAGAAGGCCGTTTATATGCCGCAATATGCGCGTCACCCGCCGTAGTACTCCAGCACCACGGTCTTATCGGCCCGAAAAAAGCAACTTGCTATCCAAGTTTCCGGGACAAACTGGCCAACCCTGCCCCGCTAGAACAATCTGTCGTGGTAGACGGAACGTGTATCACCAGTTGCGGCCCCGGCACCGCAATGGATTTCGCCTTAAAACTTGTCGAAATATTATTCGACAAAAAGAAAGCTGGTGAAATTTCCGCTCAAATGCTGTACCAATCAACCAACAATTAACTTCCAGAGATAAATCCAAAATGTCACGACTTCTGACTGAAATATCCGGAAAGCACGACTTGCCGCTTGTCAGCGCCAAATCACTATGGGTCAACGGCAAAGAATACACCTGCACAGCCGCCAAGTTCTGGACGTCTATAATTGATGAAATCAGAACTGATTTTCCAGCTTGTTCGTCTATTGAAATCTCTGCGCCAACCGCAGAAGCAATAACACGTCTGCACCTGACACCATCCCTCACAATTGATCCTGATTTGTTTTTCACAAAAGATTTGCGCAAAGCCATGCGTGATCTTATAGCCGAATTGAATATTCTGGGTCCGCCGTCCCCCGTTCAATTGCGTCTAATGGATTCAGACAGAGAGATTGCGGCCTGCGCTATGCCTGCTGACTGCGTTGACGCGGAAACATTGCCATATCTGGCAGTCTGGCTCCTTGAATGGGCGGGCATCCCGGAAACCACGTGGAACGAATCGTTAATTGAAGGGGTTGTAATCGCCGCAGATCCTCGCAGGCATCTGGCTTACAACATTCCTTTCAAAATGATTCATAAACACATACGCGAAGGCCTTTATAAAAGATTGATCACATTAACACCTTTTGTTTCGCAATCAGACAAATCCATGCATATCCCTTGAAAAGAAATTTAAAAACAATGAACAACAACATTAAATCTGATGACATCGCAAGAGTATTCATCGCGGTGGAAATAACAGACGACGTAAGATCATCTCTGGCAGAAGCCCAAAAGGAATTAAAAAAAGCGGATGCTCATGTAGCATGGGTCCCGCCGGCAAACATGCATATATCTCTGGCTTTTATCGGCGATGTATTCGGAACGCACATAAAAACCATCATATCGGAGCTGGACAACATAATATTCCCCTTCACTTTGTCATTTGACATTGAAAAACTGGGCACATTCGGCAGAACCAATCATCCAAGGGTGGTTTGGGCAGGGACGAGTAATTCCGGGCAACTAGAACAATTACAGGCGCAGATCGCAGAACGGTTAAAAAACACAGGAATATTCCAAGAAACAAGGGATTTCAAGCCGCACTTGACACTCGGTCGCATACGATCACAGCGCGGACTTCAAAATCTGATGAAATCCATTCAAACGCTTGAAACCCGCCATTTTGGACATGTAAACGTCAATAGAATTGTTCTTATGAAAAGCTCTCTTATGCCTGCCGGGGCCCAATATTCCATACTGCACACAATACCTCTGCCTAAAGACTCTTCCTCTTCTTGATCATGTCTGTTTTTATAATTTTCTTATTTTTAGATTTACAGTCACAATATTTCCTTATATGTTCGCTTTTTATCTTCAACTCTATTTAAGTGACTTATGCGAATACTTGTAGTTGACGACGAATCTAACATTTTAACGATGCTTGAGTACCTGCTTTCATCAGAAGGCTATGAAGTAGTGTCTGCCTTGGGCGGAAAAGTAGCAATAGATTTCCTTTCAAACCAGTCTTTCGACCTTATGATTTCCGACATACGAATGCAGCCCGTAAACGGCATGGAGGTTCTGCGATTCGCACATGAACGCTGTCCGCAAATGTCTGTGATCATGCTAACGGCTTACGGACAGGTTGACACCGCAATTGAAGCAATGGAGCTGGGAGCTTTTGATTACATTAAAAAACCATTCAAGGCAGATTTTCTACTCTCGGTAGTGAAAAAAGCCCTTGATGCCAGTGCATATTTCAAAAAAGAAGCCATGCCGGAGAAAAAACCCGAATCGTCTCCCAATGCAACTTCTTCAAATTAAGAGCAGTAGAAACTGTTTCGCAACCCGGTCAAACCGCCACCAAAGGAAAATGCATCATGAAACACGAACAAGCGCTTGAGCTCCTGCGTAAATACGTTACCGGTGAAAACATGATCAAACATTGCCTCGCATCAGAGGCGGTAATGAACTCTCTGGCCGGCAAACTCAATGCAGACACCGCAAAATGGGCACTAGCAGGATTACTGCATGATATTGACGTTGAAATAACAAAAGGAAATCCCGCCCTTCACTCCCTTGAAGCCGTCAAGATATTGAGCGAAAACGGCATAGATCCGGAAATTATAGAAGCTATAAAAATGCATAATGAAAAAGCTCATAACGAAAAACGCTCGACCGTTTTCCATCACGCCCTTGCGGCCGGCGAAACCATAACCGGGCTTATCACTGCAACCGCTCTTGTATATCCCGACAAAAAACTCGCCAGCGTCAAACCGAAATCCATATTAAAACGAATGAAGGAAAAATCATTCGCTCAATCAGTTGACCGCAATATAATAATGGAATGCGAGCTGGCAGGCATACCTCTGCCTGAATTCGCAGAATTGGCCCTCAACGCCATGCAATCCATAAGCAACGATTTAGGTCTGTAAGATAACCTGTTGAAAAATCTTTGACAGTCGAATAAAGGAAATACAGATATATGCACAATATGATTTTAAAGTTTGCCGCCTGCTGTCTTACACTCTGCCTGTGCGGCATGGTTAACGGACAGGACGAATCAAATAAAAACTCACATTCGGTACAAAAAATGACAACATCATTCAATATTACCAGCTCTGCGTTTGATCCCAACACGAAAATACCCGAACAATATACATACAAAGACAAAAACATGTCGCCTGAACTGGCATGGCCCGATCCACCGTCCGGCACAAAAGCGTTTGCACTCATTTGCGATGACCCAGACGCGCCCGGCGGCGATTGGGTTCATTGGGTTATATACGACATCCCGGCGTCCGAAAGAAACATGTCATCCAACATTCCCAAAAAGAAAATAGTTCTTTCCGGCGCAAAACAAGGTGTTAACGACTTCGGCAACATCGGATATGATGGACCTTCGCCGCCACCCGGAAAACCACACAGATATTTCTTTAAATTATACGCTTTAGACAGCGAGACTGGTTTACCTCCGGGCACCACAAAGAAAGATCTGCTGAAAGCCATAAACCCGCACATATTGGCTAAATCGGAATTAATCGGCATCTATCAAAGATAGCTGTTCCGCCAACTTCAGACTGCGCCTGCATGAACCATGGGAACAAAACGCACACTCATGTGGTTTTCTTCTATTATCTCGCCTTCTTTTTTTATCAGGACAATCAGCTGTTGAATATCCACACCCACAGGAACAACCATTCGTCCGCCTTCTTTGAGCTGATTTACCAGTGAGCCCGGTATCTTTTCAGGCGCGCAAGTGACAATAATAGAATCAAAAGGACTATATTCCGGCCACCCTTTGTATCCGTCACCAGTAAGCACCCGCACGTTGTCATAACCTTCCCCGGCCAGTACCCTGCGGGCATGATCCGCAAGTTCAGGTATGACCTCTACAGTATAAACTTCCACTCCCAGCTCCGCGAGTATCGCTGATTGATAACCAGACCCGGCGCCTATCTCCAAAACTCTATTCCCCGCCTTCGGCTCCACACACAAAGTCATGTACGCCACTATAAACGGCTGTGAAATGGTCTGACCGAACCCGATCGGACACGGATGATTGCCATACGACAAAGGACCATATCCGCATTCTTTTGGAATAAACTCATGTCTCCGCACTTTGGCCATGGCCGAGATGACACGTTCGTCCCGGATATTGTAGGCCTTCAGAACCCTGAGCATTTCAGCCCGTTCTTTTTCCATTTCCATAAGGTCGCATCCCGTTACAGAAGTAAAGTGCTGAATACAATTTCAGATCAATAACACATCCGTCTTTCTTCCGTTTCTCCAGCCACTCGACCACATTGTCAAGCGGCACTTCATGAACAGTAATATCCTCACTGCCCTCACCGCCGCCCGGCCCGGTCTTTCTCAAACTCTTGGCCAAATAGACTACAACTGTTTCATTTGTCAAACCGGGAGACGTTGCACCGTCCATCAACGGTACCATGTCCCCGCACTCATATCCGGTTTCTTCAAACAGTTCACGTCTGGCGGCAACTTCAAAAGATTCACCATCCTCATCTTTCCCGTCACCTGAGAGGCCTGCCGGCAACTCGATTGTTTTGGCATTAACAGCTGGCCGGAACTGCTCGACAAGAACCAGTTTTTTATCATCCGTTACCGCTATAATCCCCACAATACCTGTCATGTTGGCTCGCTCAACATATTCCCACCCATCCCAAACCAGCATTTTGAGATAGCGCCCCTCCCACACCATGTGTTTACCTGTTTTTTCTCTCATAAAGCTACAAAGCCGACCTTCCCTGCTTCATTCTCCTATAATTTTAACCAGCACCCTTTTTTTCCGGTTCCCGTCAAATTCCCCGTAAAATATTCTTTCCCATGGCCCAAAATCCATTTTACCATTGGTAACCGCCACCACAACCTCACGCCCCATGACGGTACGCTTCAAATGCGCGTCCGCGTTATCTTCAAACCCATTATGCGCATACTGCGAATACGGCTTTTCCGGCGCAAGCCGTTCAAGCCATTTCTCAAAATCACCGTGTAAACCAGACTCATCATCATTTATAAAAACACTCGCCGTAATATGCATTGCGTTAACAAGAATCAGTCCTTCCTTCACCCCGCTTTCACGCAGGCAATCTTCAACATCAGAAGTTATATTAATAAATTCACGGCGCCGCTTGATGTCAAACCATAATTCTTTCCGGTAAGATTTCATGAACCTCCTTTTATGCATATAAATGGAATTGCGCCAGAAACTTCACGGGACCCCCGATCAATCGGCCGCACCTTCCTCCATCTGACGATAAAATGTCCTCATGCGTAATATTATGCCGTTAACGTTCTGTGTGGCTTCAGCGATATCCTGCATAATAAGAGTCATCTCCGCCTTGTTGTCAATCAAGCTGAGATTATGCGCTACCAAATCACTCAACCCCAGAATGGGCATCACGGCATTATTCAGGTCATGAGAAAATTTGCGTGAAGTCCTGATAATCTCCAATTCCTTGCCTCTCATTCTGGCAATAACATCACCAGTAGAACCCGTATCCGCCGGTAATGATTTATCCATATTCTGAAGCTCCGGAACATCAACCAGTGTTGCGCTTACAAATACCAACCCTCCCTTGTCATTCCTGCACAAGGCGTCATTGATAAAAAACCATTTCTCCTGCCCGTTCGCGGCCATAAAACATGCCTTACGCGGAAGAGCAAAACGGTCCTTGCTGGCTTTTCTCGCATCAAAAAGCGCTTTCTCGTTTTCTCTTTTATTTTCAGGCACAAAATCAAATATGGATTTCCCGGTAACATCCGCTTTTTTATATCCAAGCACCTCAACCCATCTTGTGTTTATATTAACAACAAGTCCATCAGGAGATAAAATATGACATGGCACCGGCAGAAGCTCAAAGAACTGCCCGCACATATCAACAGTCGACACATTATTTACAGAGTCATCATTCATACTTTTCCGATCCATTTGATTACTATCCTGAGTGTTTTGCAAGTGTTTTCATACACCCTAATTTCTCAGCAGAAACATGAATCTGCCGGGAAACTGAAAACACCCAATCAAATTCAGGGTTTAACTGCTTCGCTTTGTTTCACTTCAGATCGCGCCAAATCAAGAATTTCTGCATTAGCAAGATTCTGATCAAGACTTTCGACAAGTATTTTCTTTATACCATCCTCGTCAACACCTGATAACCGCAGAATTTCCGACGCTTCGATGCAAACCTTTACGGTACCAGAACTGATTTCCCTTCCCTGCTGAAAAACATCCGTCAGCACCAGTGAAGCAACACCGCTCTCCAATGCGTACACTACAGGCCCCAAAAGTGCGGCCGACTTTTCTGCATCCATATCACTGTGAGAAATGATTCTCTGCGCGGCAACAATCGCTTTTTGGCGCGTATTCATTGCCTGCTTTATCAAACCAACAGGAACGCCCTTCGCGAAACCCTCCTCCATCTTTTCCAGCAGAAGACTGACCGCAAAATTGTCCCTCCCCTGATTGAAAACGAAATCAAACATTTCCTGAATATCGGCATTTTCAATCCCCGACCTTTCACAGCACTTTCCAAGTTCCAGCACGCGGTTTTCAGCAATGTTCATCGAACCGCATTTTTCCGCCGCCCAGTTCCAGTCAAAATCCATTCTTCCGCCTCCCATCCCGCTTGCAAAAAAAACAATCAGGACAACAGACATTGTCACAATTACAGATAAAAAAAACACACTTACATTTCTCATCATCAGATCTCAATTATGGCATTTTCCAGCCCGAAGCCGTCCGATTTCTTAACAGGCGCCGACGGATCAGTCACCCACGTTCCGCCATTAACAAGAAACATATACTCATGTCTCCCTTTGGGCAGTTCGATTGTAGCGGACCACTTGCCGTTCGCGTCGGGTCCTTCGAGGACAACTGTACCAGGCTGCCAATGGTTGAAACTTCCTACCAGCTCAACTTTCTCAGCGCCGGGCGACTTAAGTTCGAATGTTACCAGAACATTGCTGTTGCGGTTCTTCTCAATGCAAAAAAGGACACCCGCCATAAAAATAAAACTAGCGGCAGCGCCGGCCAATGCAGGCATTATCCATGATTTTCCCAGCGGCCACATGCCGGATATTACATTGCCGGCCGCCTTGTCAGGGGCATCAGGCAGGGCTTCCATCACACGATCCAGCAGACCATCAGGCGCTTTAACCCTGACATTTCTAATCCATTTAACGGCGTCCTGCTCATCATAATCTTGTTTTTTCCTGTCAATGCTCATACGTCCTCCAAATCCTGTTATTTTCCCCGGACATGCATGGCTGCACTCATTAATTCCGCCATTTGCGCACGCCCCCGTTTAACTCTCATTTTCGCCGCGCTAACTCTAATATTTAAAATTTTCGCTATCTCCTCATACGCGTATCCTTCCGCGTATTTCAAAACCAGCGGAACACGCAACGCCGGAGACAACCTGCCCAGCACTTTCTCCAACGCCTCACGATCAACACTTGCATCCGGTTTTTCCTCCAAATATCGCAATTCAAAATGCAACTGCTCCACTTCCTGTGACCGCATTCTTTTCCAAAAAACATTTTTTGTCAGATTCGCGCATATCGTCATAACCCAGTTCCTGAAACTGTATTCACTCCTGTACGTCTCCAGCTTCCGATAAGCCCTGATAAACGCCTCCTGCGTCATATCCTCCGCGTCTGCCCAGCTGTGAGTCATTCGGAATGCCAGATTAAAAACCTGATCCTGATACCTTTTCACCAGATCGGCAAATGACTCCTTATCGCCATTCAAACATTCGCGAACAAGTACTTCGTCTGTTTTATCCATGTTATATACACCGGACACTTGGAAAAAGTCACATTTTACAAACTAACCCGATAGATAATTACCTTCAATATGGTGTTAATTATGCATAGAAAAGGGGAAATAAACGAGTGTTTTTTCAATTACTTGATGATGATTTTATCCGGTATTCAAATTTTTCAAACGGCGCCGATTATTAGATGTGACAAAACACCCTTGGTTGAGGTATAATATGATGTTGTATTGATAGACAAATGTAAGAATTAAGCCATTTGCAGAATATATTAGACTGTCAGGATGACCCTCTGGTCCGGAGGACCTTCCGGATCCGAGGACAGGATATGATGATTAGATAGGGGAAACGGGACATGTCATGTCGAATGACGTGATGATGTGACCAGTCTTATCATGTTAATCTTTTGGAACAGAAAGCCAAAGAGATAGAATATAAGGACACAACTGAAAAGATCATATGTTGTGCGTACAAGGTCTATAATGAAATGGGCTTTGGCTTTCTGGAATCTGTATGCTAGAAATGTTTGTTGCCGGGACTTCACCGGGCAGGACTGAATATAGAATGTCAAAACGTTCTTTCGGTAAGTTATGTGGATTTACAGGATAAAAACAAATTATCCTGTCATCCTGTCTCTGGACCCGTCCTCGGACCCGGAAGGTCCTAGCCTCGCCCCGGAAAGGGCTCCGGCCCTGAGGGTGGACCTGAGGGGAGTGCACGAGGGTCTAGGTATTGGATTTTTTCTTCGGATAGCTAAATAGATACAATTTAATTAGTGAAGTATGAATAAATCAGGATTTGGTCTAGTTGAAGTAATGCTTGCCGTTGTAATAGCCGGCATATCTTTTTGCGGCATTTATGTCATGAGCATTCAATCACTTAGAATTTTAAGAATGGCCCAAAATGAAGCGCAAAGTCTTCAAGTTGCCCAGCACGAGCTGGAAAAAATCAGATCCTCCTCATGGAGTGCCATTCTGGCGATGGGCAGTTCGTATTCAATTTCCGCATCAAACAACCCTGCCCTATCCCAGCTGGCGGGCTATTCGGCAAAGGTTGAAATAAACAGTTTCCCTCCAGCCGGCACAAACAATAACATGCGCACTGTAACCGTTTATGTCTCCTGGTGGGACCCGGCCGGACTGAGGATAACTAACAGCATGACAAGTCTTGTGGCAAGAAAAGGCATGTTAAAATGAAGCACATTAATATAAACAGATCTGACAACGGCTTCTCTCTGGTGGAAGTCCTAATGGCACTGGCTATTTTTATGATCGTAGGAGCCATCAGCCTGACCGCATTTATGACGCTCGGCAAAGGCGCGGCCACAACAACAGTTAACAGCGAAATGCTAGCCAACGCGAGATACGCACTGGACTTGATTACAAGAGACATAAGAAAATCCAGCGCTGTTGTAGCATCTTCCACCAACAGCATTGGACTCAGAGTTCAGGAAACTTCCGGACAGATTGACGTCTATTACGCATGTCAGAACAATAATTTGACCAAATTCACATTCAGGGGCACAAACATAGAAAACATGCTGATCGCAACAGGCGTGGTAAATTTTGTGTCTTTCAGCTTTTATGCCAGAGACGGCACAAGCTCAACCACATTCAGTAACGCGGCCATGATAGATGTTGCCCTATCCATTCAAGGCTCAGTACAATCCGATACATATAACAATATTTTAAGAACACGTATTGTTATGAGAAACAAGAAACGATGATTCAAATTATACATAACAAAAAAAACCGGAAAAGTCACGGTTCTGCACTCGTGGCGGCAGTCGTTCTTTCCGCCATCGTATGCGTACTGGTATCAGGAGCACTGAGCCTTGTAACGCATGAATACAGCTTCGTCAAAAACTCTTCCGACTGGTTCCAGGCGCTTAACACCGCAGAAGCCGGAGTGGAAACAGCAATGGAGGAATTCCGGAAATACGCGTTGTACGGCATAGCATGGTCATCATGGACCGCAAGCTCAACCAATATATACAATCTCTCTTATACACCCTTGCTAACCACAGCAGGAACATCTTCAGATTCCGACTACACCGTGGAAGTAAACATAAGCGCCCTTACCATAACATCAACCGGCAGGAAGTTTGTCATCTACCGCAACGATATCATCTCGCGCACAGTTCAGGTAGTGGTAAAACCCCAAATATGGTATCCATTCGAACATTCCATGCTCGGCAAGGGCCAGGTCACCCTTAGGGGAAACAGCTCCATTGATTCTTTCAATTCGGCAGATCCGACCAAATCAACCAGCGGTCAATATGACCCCGCGAAAAGCAGTACTAACGCGACCGTAGGCTCAATGGGAACAACCTCCAACGCCATTGTAGGAACAGGTAGCGCCAATTTGCGCGGCGATATGGCTGTATCAACAAACGGCGGAATAAGCCTCGGCGGAAGTTTCACCTACACCGGCGTCTCAAAAAATGACCTTAATGTTGATATACCTGACGTAGTTGTGCCATTTTCAACGACTTTGACAGATCCCGCCATTAACAACACAGCAACCATAAATGTCAGCGGCTCAAAAGACATGTCCATACCAAGCATAACTCTGAACGGCAATAAGTCTCTTACAATATCCGGCAGTGGCACACTTAGAATATACGTATCTGGCAATACTTCATTCAGCGGAAGCTCATCGGTCAATGTGACCCCTTCCCCGGCAGGCTCTGATTTGAAGGTGAAACTCTATGGAAACGGTGGTATTTTTCTAAACAGCGTTATAAATGTGCCCGGCAACGCATCAAAACTTTCCGTCTATGGTACGACAAACTGCACAAGCGTTCATTTCACTGGAAATGATAATTTCATCGGCACAATATATGCGCCGCAGGCTGACGTGCGCCTTACCGGAAACGGCCAGTTTATGGGTGCCATTGTCGGCAACACCATATACAACCAAGGAACAGCCGACTTTCATTATGACGAAGCACTGGCAACCAATACCACACCTGTTGTAGTAGGTTACGAAATCGTAAGCTGGCGTGAATTTTAGCACTTATTCAACATGATTTTTCCTGAAAATAGCGTTTAAATGTGACCTTTCCGGCCCTTTCATCTGTATATCGGGTAGAAGATTGAAGAGCTTCGTGCGAAAGGAGCGGGAAATTGAAAAGAAAGGCAGAAAACATGAATAACAAGAGTAAAAAAGCCGGTTTTGGAATTGTTGAAGTAATGATCTCCATGCTGGTGGCAATGATAGCTTTCTGCGGCGTTTACGCCATGAGCATACAATCATTCAGAATCACCCGCCTGACCAAGGATGAATCATTAAGTACTCAAGCGGCGCAATATGAAATCGAAAAACTCCGCGCATATTCATGGTTGCAGGTCCTTGCGCTAGGCAGTTCATACACTGTAACGGTAAGCCAGGCCGGTAATTCCGCTCTTTACGACCTGGCCAACGGTTCAGCCATTATACAAACTGCGCCATTCCCGTCTACATCCACAGACGCTCAGATCCGCACAGTATCCGTAATGGTATCATGGGATAACAAGGAGACATACAGAAGCACCAACACAATCACAACCTTAATTGGAAGGAGGGGATTAATGCGATGAAAACATTAAAAACAAATAAACAGTCGGGCTTCACCATGGTTGAGATTCTGGTTGCGGCCGCATTGTTCGTGCTGGTAACGGCAATGATCCTGATAACATTCATCGGCCTCGCCGAGTCATCGTCAATGACAACGGCAAACAGCGAGATGCACTCCGGCATCAGAAACGGGCTGGATATTATATCCAAAGATATTCGCAAATCCAGCAGTGTACTTTCATGTTATGATAATCACTATATATTATTGCAGGTGGAAGAATCATCAGGTGCAACAACCAACTTCTACTATATTTACGACTCAAACCTGCTTAGGATAATCAACTGGCAATGGCCTTCGGAATGGCCGCTGGTAACGCCGGTCATAGCATCATGCGTAACCAATATAACTTTCTCACTTTACAAAAAGGACGGAACTGCAACAACGGTAGCGTCTGAAGCCGCAATGATAGATGTGACAATAAACACGTCAGCATCGGTCCGCTCAAAAACATACAGCGATACACTGAGAACAAGAGTTATGATGAGAAATAAATAATAAGAGAGGTAATAAACCATGAAAACAAACCTATTAAAACAATACAGGCCCAATGGTTCGGCGCTGGTTGCGGCAATCATTCTAACGGTAACCGTAGCCCTGTTCGCCGCCGCTTCTCTGAAGCTCATAACCCACGAATACCGCTTTTCTAAAACATCTTCAGTATGGTCGCAAACTCTCCATACTTCCGAAGCCGGAATAGAAGTCGCCATGGAAGAATTCCATAAGCAGGCGCTTTACCGGAACGGCTGGTCGGGCTGGACTCTTATTTCCAGCAATACTTACGCGGTATCCAATGTATCAATGTCTCTGGCAAGCGGGTCAGCGTCAGGATCCAGATATACAATCATAGCAAACACCAGTACTGCCGCGCCAAGTATTACATCAATAGGACTTCAAAACATTCCCGCTCTGAACGATGATCAGGTATCGCGCGCGGTGAAGGTAATGCTCTCCCCTATAATGTGGTATCCATTCCAGTATTCAATGCTAGGCAAAGGCCAAGTCACGATATCAGGAAACAGCTCCATTGATTCTTTCCATTCAGGAGATCCTAGCAAATCAACCAATGGCCAATATGACCCCGCAAAGAGCAGTACTAACGCGGATGTCAGCTCAATGGGTTCCATCTCCAACGCCATTGTGGGAACAGGTAGCGGCTCTTTGCATGGTGACCTTATCGTATCGGAAAACGGCAACATAAGTCTCGGAGGTAGTTTTAGCTACAGCGGCACATCTAGAAACGATCTTGACGTTGATATACCCGATGTGGTTGTACCATTCAGCACAACAACATCAGACCCGGCCATTAACGGCAACACTACCATAAATGTCAGTGGCTCAAAAGATATGTCCGTACCCGGAATAACACTTAACGGCAACAAAACACTGACAATATCCGGAAGTGGAACGATTCGAATATATGTGTCTGGCGATATAACCGGCGATGTGCCTGGTGATACTTCATTCAGCGGAAATTCGTCGGTCATCATGACACCCATCCCTTCAAATGCCTTGCTGAAAGTGGAAATCTATGCCAACGGCAATGTATTGCTGAACAATGTAATAAACACCCCCGGAAACGCGGCTAATCTCACAATAAAGGGTACAAAACTTTGTAAAAGCGTTCACTTCACTGGAAATGATGATTTCATAGGCACAATATACGCGCCGCAAGCTGATGTGCTTCTTACAGGAAATGGCGATTTCATGGGTGCTATTGTAGGCAATACAATAGACAATCGCGGTACAGCCAACTTTCACTATGACGAAGCACTGGCAACCAACAGTACGCCTATTGTAGTGGGTTATGAAATCGTCAGCTGGCGTGAAATTCAGCCTTGATCAGCTTTTGCCTGTTTTTCTTGTACTGCGATAAAAGCGTATAGCTGGAAACACGGCGAATATCAGCCCCACTGTCATGGTAGAGGCAACAACATACCGCCGGTCTTCCCGCTCTCGCTTAAGCACCGCTTCGCGCGCGCCGGGTTCAGGAGATATTTTATTTGGCGGCGTAACAGGCATTTTGCCGACAAAATAATAACACAGTGTGATTGTAACAATACCGATAATTACCAATCCTAATATGGCCTTATCCGCTTCAATTTTCTCATCAAGATCAAAAAAGCTTGTACCTGAATGGAGAAAAGCCAGAGCAAACCAGATCAGGCCGCAAACGATTGCTAGATAACCGACAACTTCCAATGCCTTAATATAGCATTCAAAAAATACTTCCGGCTTGTAAATAGAACGAGCCGTAATAGCCATTATGCCGCCTGCGACAGCAACGACAATACCGCCGATCATGTGATTCTTTAAACTTTCTTTAGTGAATTTCGACATGTTTCTATCATCTCCAGATGGAACGATTTAGTCAAGCAATCAAAAACCATATACCTTGAAATTACCCCACTACTTTCTCCAGCAAATCAAGGTTATTCAACTGCCGTATCATTTCAACGTCCAGCAGATGCCCGGATTTGTATGATATTACCCTGCCGGCAAGAAAACCGCCGTCTATCAACGCTATAGCGGCAAGCAGGTCAAGCACCGCCCT
The DNA here is from genome assembly GCA_041306605.1 of Lentisphaerota bacterium. Lineage (GTDB taxonomy): Bacteria > Verrucomicrobiota > Kiritimatiellia > UBA8416 > JAQBFJ01 > JBFZFB01. Next base: position 20,144 of record JBFZFB010000011.1, read on the forward strand.
GTGCCATACGGCTTCAAGAGACTTTCCATCATGGACAAGCTGTGGTTCGTTAAAGTATTTTCTCCGTCCGGCTATAAGAATATTTTTGTTGGTATAACCCAGATTGCGGACATCCGCGAAAATCTTTCCTATTGTTCTGCAATAAATTAACATTCCAAGAGTTGTATTTGTACGGGCCTGCGCTCCGTGCCGGAATGTTTCCCGGCATACCTTGAACTGAATTCTCTGCTTGCCTATTGCGGACGGAAAATCCACAGCACAATCCACAACGAGCCCCCTGTATCCGGCTTCCGCTGGAAGAAAAGTGAGAAAACTGCCATTGGCACCGCCTATGGTTACCGGCTCCTTGACAGTGACATACCCCCTGCGTTCCCTCAAGTCAACGATTCCTGCTTCTTCAACTCCTTCCACAAGATCCATACTGCTCCGGTCAAACAGAGGCGGATCGCCGGAATAAAGACGAATCATCACGTTGTCCAATTCCATGCCTATTTTCAACGCAATGATATGCTCCACCATACGCATATAATTATGCACGGACCCGGATCTGAGAACAATGTTCCTCACGATCTTCCACACATTGTCCACCGATACCCGGATGGGTTCTTCTGCAGGTAAATCATCTCTTCTGAACATCCATCCTTTTGTTGTGCTCGGTTCAAATATCAATGTTCTTTGTGCTTTCCCAAGAAAAGTGCCGGGACCTGTGACTGAAAATGGTTTTGCCAGCGTGGTTTCATAAACCGGGTCCCGGTCAAAACCTGAAGATTTGACATCAGAACCCATCATGACCTGATCAACCGGTTGATCAGCCCATTTTTTGTAAGATTCTTTAATTTCGTTTTGATTTCCGGCAACAATCAATCCATATGATTCATCTGGCATAAGACGTTCACAACCCCCTTTGGCATATATTCCAAGCAAAAAGCCACCCTACCATAGTAAAAAACCTGACATATACAAATGCAAAAAACGTATACCCTCAAAAAACAGCTGTTGCCACACATTATTCAGCGGCGACTGCCGCAAAATGACAAACTTCTGATCATATCTTGAACTTATGCCGGCTTTTTGCTTGAATCAGTATGTATTGTTAAAACTGTTACCGGAGAAGCGCATACATGTCACTTGTTCACGAACGATTGCGCGCCGCATCAAGATCTGACGCCAACTGGTATATGCGACAGCCTGACGGCGAAATATACGGCCCTACTAACATTACTATGCTCGCCGAATGGGCCGCACAGAACCGCATTGTGCCCGGAAGTGAAATCTCAGAAGACATGCAAAACTGGATACCTGCCCAGGAATTACCCGACCTCAAGATGGAGTGGGCCGCCCACTTTCCGGACGGCACGGTATACGAACCTTTCAATGTTCTGGCGGTCCCCTACCTGTTCGAAAATAAAACCCTGCCGGCTGATACAAAACTGATCAACAAATCCACAGGTAAAACACTGCTTGTACAGGAACTGTTAAAACTAAAAAACCCGGAAGAACCTGCAATACCTGCAACTGAAAAAACAGCTGACCTGTCTCCCGAAGAAAATAGCAAAATAATGGAAAACCTGAAAAAGGAAGCTGAATCGTCAAAACAAATGCTTGATGAAACCCGGCAAAATATCGAAACACTTCACAAAAACATATCCGAAATGGAATCACGGCTCGAAACCGCAAACAACACAATCGCTTCCCTGGAAAAAGAACTGACCGGCCAGAAAAAACTCAATCTTGACACAAGTCATCATGTTTCAGCCGACACGGAATCTAAAATCTCCGCTTTGCGCAATAAGTACGATACCCGCATCTCTGAAATGGAGGAAAAGCTTAAAACAAAAACAGAAACACTGGCGCAAACGAAAAAAGAACTGGAGGAGAAGAAAGGCCTTCTTGAAAAGACAACCACTGACCTGAAAGAACAAACGTCGCTCCAATCCAAACTTATGGCATCTGACTCTGAACGCGAATCCGAACTCAATGAACAAATTGAAGACTTGCGCCATAAGATTCTGCGCGCCAATGAATACGTGGCCAATCTCGAAGGAGAACATTCACAACTGCAGGAGAAATCCAAGCAGACGCAGGAGGAGTTCGAACGGCAAATACGGAGCCTTGAAGACGAACTGAATGCCAGTAATAACAGCCTGCAAGACCTGCAAAAAGAAGTTCACGATAAAGAAGGCCTGTGCAAGTGCCTTCAGGAAAACCTTAACTCAATTAAAGAAGAAACCACCAAATCAGCGGCCAAACTACATAAAAACCAATCCGATCTTGAATCACAAACGGCCGCGCGTATCAAAATACAGGAAGAATCGCAAAAAAGAGAAGCCGATCTTCATCATAAAGTCAAACAATTGGAGACCGACCTCGGCAGTACTCGTGAAACATTAATTCATCAGCAGTCAAAATATTCCGAGCTCGAAAAACAGTCCGCCGCCAAAACATACGAATTCGAGAAAAGTAAAAATACTTTCCAGAGTCAATCGGCAGAAGCCGCCGCACGCATAGAAGAATTACAGGCTCAGCTTAGAACAGAACACTCCACACGTGTTCAAACACAACAGGGATTATCACAAAAAGAAACAGAACTTAATTCTCAAGTCCAGAAACTTCAGAAAGAAATTCATCAAACACGGCAGACTTTGACGGATCAGCAGAACGAAAACGCGCAATTGCAGGAAAAACATGCTTCAGCAATACAGGAAATAGAAAAGCAGATCACCATTTTTAAAGACAGAGCCGAATCAGCGGCAACGTCAGCCAAACGGGCTGAAAAGCAACTGCAGGAACAAATAAGCACGCAGGCAAAATTACGCGAGAAATCCGAAAAACATGAAGCCGTTTTGCAGAAGGAAATTGAAACCCTTAAATCCGCCAGAGAAGAAACACAGCAAAAACTCAACGTCTTGAGCGAAGAACATAAGACGCTCCTGGAATCAGGAAATGCCCGGGAGAAACAACTGTCGGAAAACATAGCTATTCTCGAAGCCAATCTCAAGGCAATGGCTAAAACACAGATAACCCAGAAAGACATTGACGCTCATGCACAATTGGAAGAAATGAAACACAAATACGCTGTCTTGCAGGAACAATTAGCGAAAGCACAGGCGCGTGCGGCAATACAGGAAAAGCCTGCAGTTCCGGGAACTGCTCCCATCCATTACGGTATAGCCGAATTAATAACCGGAATAAAAGACACGCTCATGCGCTACCCCCTCAAAGTCAAAGCGGCCATTTTTGCTTTTATGATCCTTATATGCGCATCCGTATTCACATTCATCAACTTGTCCCGCCGTCCGGACACATCTTCAGCGCCGGAACCGTCTGACTCAAATGAAGGCGAAATTATATACGAAGCCGCGATACAGGAACCATTATTATCACCGCCGGTAAGTGAACCGGCAATAGAAACGCCTCAAGCACAGGAAATAAAGACACCTCCCGCTCCGCATCCATTGCCTGAAATCAAGATGGGTGACGCAATCGTGACATACAGCAACTCTACATATGTTATTGTTTTCAACTATGGACTATTCTCTCACAGGACAAGACTTGCTGAATCAGCGGAAATAGACCTGGAACAACTGGCAAAGCAACTGCAGGAACACACAGCTGATCTCATTTTGACTATTGAGGGGCATACCGACACTGTGCCAATGGGCACAGGCGATTCATATTCAAACAATCACGCTTTGGGCATGGCACGCGCTGAAACAGTAATGGACTTGTTGTACACAAAATACGGTATTCCTAAAGAAAGCATGGAAGCCAAATCTGCCGGTCAGGATAATCCGCCCTACCCCAACGATACAGAGATTGAACGCAAGAAAAACCGCACGGTTGTCATGTATATCAGGCAAAAAGACGCATCCGTCAATTCAACCTCACCTTAATCTCAAGAAAGCTTCTTGAAACAAAATCATCTGTCTGGTAGTGTGCTTCTAATGATATTGAACATCCAAAGATTAACCAGCGACGCGATTTTGCCCTGCTACGCGCATGAAGGCGATGCCGGTCTCGACCTGTTCGCCTGCGAACAGATGACTCTTCAGCCGGGGCAATCCGGAATGGTAAAAACCGGAATATCCATACAACTGCCCAAAGGGACCGAAGCACAGGTCAGACCCAGGAGCGGACTGGCGTTAAAGCATCAAATCACCGTTTTAAATTCTCCCGGAACAGTTGATGAAGGGTATCGCGGTGAAATCGGAGTAATCCTTATCAACCACGGCAAGGCGCCTTTTATGGTGGAGAAAGGCATGAAAATAGCGCAAATGGTCATAAAGCCTGTGATAACCGTTCAAATACAGGAATCTGAGAAACTATCTGAAACAAAACGCGGCAAAGGCGGCTTCGGTTCAACTGGAACATAAAAATTCATGGTTCAAAAGATATTAAGGAAAGGCTGACATGAGCGTAAAAGAAATGCTGAAAAAAAACGGACCTGTTCAAACTTTTAATGAAGCGCGAAAAGCCGCGCGTGAATATGTGTACAAACTCAGGGACACGGGTAAAATTTCCTTCTCCGACCCCTCACCAAATCATTTCCCCTCAATACACGTCGTACGCCGCACATTGCCGGAAGTCTGGGAAGCTACAACTATGGCATTAATGGGTATCGGCCAGGAAATTCACACTCATTATGACCCGAAAGACAAAAACGGAACATTCAACAGCTTCCCCAGTCTTGAAGCAACGGTCATGATGCATATTGAAGAACCTTTCGGCGAACCCAGATTCCACAAACATTACCTTGGCGGCTGGATGGGATTTGGCGACTACAAAGCGGAAATAGAGGGAGTAAAAGACGGATGGATGATTTCCCCGGCCATGGTAGCTCAAAAAATGAAATCGGGAAAATTTGAAGAAGTTAAAGGTGACGAAAGATGGAATTACACATACAGTCAGAGATTAAGAGCCTATCACTTTTTTGATTTTGACGGCAAAATGAAGGTCATAAATCAGCTGAAATCAGTTGTGAACAATCTGAAAAGGGAACCCACCAGCAGGTCGGCGCAGTGCATTACATGGGACCCCAGATGGGACCACAATGACGAGCAAATAGGCCCATTCAAATGGGATTCCTATCATTCACCATGCCTTCAAAGGTTCTGGTTCCGATTACAGCCGGCTGAAGACAGCAAGGGTTACATACTGAATGTAAACGGCCATTGGCGCTCAAGAGACCACCTGAAAGCCGTACCGTCAAATGTCTACGGAGTAACCGAAGGTATTCACGAAGAGGTAAGACTTGCACTTGAGAAAGAAATTGGCGTGCCGGTACAGAGAGGCAGTTACACTGACATAAGCGATTCCCTTCATCTATACGGACATTATCTCGACCCGAGAAAACAGGGCCTTGACGCAGAAAGCTATCTCGAGGACATTTTTAGAATTGCTGCCGGAGAACCTATTGAAAACCGGGTGATCATGCCGGGTACAGACATGTACGACATGATGATGGAAGACATCGAACGGGATTACACTTTCCGCAAGCAAAACCCTAATTTCGGCAATGAAAAAATTGATGCCTGACGGTTTTTCTGTCGCAAGAAAATACGCCCGAAAAGTCGGCCGGCTACTGCAATTCAGTATTCTCGTAATTCTCGCCGGAACGTATCACCTTCTGGAGCATTTGTTTCACAGTCGTTTCGTTCATGCAACTCTGACCGCCCAAATAAACAAGCGTCTGCCTGCACGCGCGTGTAAGCTGTGAAATCAAAGCTCTCGCTTCTCTGAGATGATCTTTGCTGGATGTTGTTGTTTTGTTCATCTGAAAATCTCCATATATTCAGAAATATCAAACAGCTTATACCATAAGCTGTTATATTCGCCACATAAAAATGGAGGATACGAGAGTCGAACTCGTGACCTTCTGAATGCCATTCAGACGCTCTACCAACTGAGCTAATCCCCCTTCAAAATAAAGACTTCTCCCAATATCACTTGGACCACATAATGTCAACAGGTTATACCTTGCTTGATTCACGGCGCCTGAGCCAGAATCCCTTCATTACCTCATGCATTTCAGCCTTGCACAGCCTGAATGCCATAAGAAAATATACAATAGAACCAATCAGTATACAAACAACAACTGTAAAGATATACATGGATTTTCCAGCCAATCCCATAACATCACGCGCACAGTGTTCAACCACCGGCCGCAAGACTACCAAACATATACCCATAACCACGGAAGAGACAAGAGAACGGATAAAACTTCTGTATATCTCCGCCAAGTCAAAAGCCCCCAGCTTTTTCTGCAATATCGAACTCAGAACAAAACAGTTCACGCAACTGGCAATCACCGTGGCCAGAGCCAATCCCGCATGCTTGTATTCAAAAGGCAATGTTAAAACAAATGTCAAATTCAACAAAAAGTTCAAAGCCACAACCTTCACGCCTACGCGAACAGGTGTTACCGTATCCTTGAAGGCATAAAATACAGGGACTATAAGCTTGTAAAGACCGAACATGAGCAGACCGGGCGCATAAAACATCACCGCGCGCGCTGTTCGAATCGTGGACTGCGCGTCAAACGCACCGGATTCATATACAGCCCTGACAATGGGAACTGCCAATATAATCAAGCCAACAACCGCAGGAAGCATGAGAAACGCGAGTATCCGCACAGCCAAACTTAAAGTTCTTTTTATCTCGTCATACCGCAGTTCAACAACCTGCCTTGACAAAGTAGGCAGAAGAACCGTTGCCTGCGCAGTGCCAAAAGCCAGAGGCAAGTCTATCAACAGCTCTGCGAACGCAAGCGTAGCAGCAGCCCATTTGGCCACCATAAGCGCCATCAACCCGTCCACAACCACATTCACCTGAAAAACGCCCATGCCGAAAACCGCCGGCCCCATGAGCACAAGTATCTTTTTCACCTTTTCATCACGCCATTTAAAAGATATCCCGGGATTGAATTTCCAGTGACGCAGGAAAGGAAACTGCACGCCAAGCTGTATGGCTCCAGCCCCTAAAATACCCCAGGCAACGCCATATATGCGATGCACGGCGCTGTTCCCGAATTGAGGACAAATCAACACCAGCGTCAATATCCAGACAACATTCAGAATCACAGGCGTGAACGCCGGCAGAAAAAAATGATGCAGAGAGTTCTGTATGGCCATGCATAAAGCCACAAGGCATATAAAAAACATGTACGGCATCATGATCCGAAGCAAAGGCAAAACTACTGTTGCCGTTTCACTGACAGGCAGATATTTCAACCAGATTGTTATAACAAGAATAGAACCAATCACTATTGAGGCAAGCGTCACTGCCAGCATGCTCATAACCCTGCCGGCCATCTCATCAGCTTTTTCCCGCCCCTCCAGCGTCAGTACCTCAGTGAACACCGGTACAAATGCCGCAGATAGAGCTCCTTCGCCAAACAACCGGCGAAATAAATTGGGAATTTTGAATGCAATAACGAAGGCCGATTGCGCCAATGATGTTCCAAACACGGATGCCATCATGATGTTTCTGACAAGTCCAAGTATTCTGCTCATGGCCGTACAAACACTTATGACTGCTGTTGAACGCATCATGTCTCTGCTCATTTATCCAAAACCTCCATAACAGCAGAAACAACACGATCAGGTGTGATTAATCGCAGACATTCTTCCGCTCGCTGTGAAACTCTTTCTATGTCTCTTGAGCCAACAACATCACTTTGAACAATAATTCTGTGTCCCGCCCCAAGCGGTCCGGTCTTCTCAGGGTCGGTAATGCCAAAAACAGCAACAACTTTTGTTCCCACGGCCGCTGCCAAATGCATGCCGCCGCTGTCGTTTGTTATCACCGCATCGCACAAACCCAACAATTCCGCAAGCTCTACAAGCGATGTTTTCCCGCCAAGATTCACAGCTTTCACGCCTATTCCTTCAGCTACTCCGGAGCATATACCACCCTCATTCATGGATCCAAACACCAGCACCCGGCTGTCATTAATCATATCTGCCATCCGGCGCCCGGCCGCAATAAAGTGTTCTGCCGGCCACCTCTTGGATGGACCATGAGCCGCCCCGGGCATAAGGCCTATCAGCCTGCCCGGCCTTCTACATCCCAATCGCGCTTCAATATCCGACTCTGCCAATTTCCTGACTTTCAATCGCGGCTTGTCAACTTCGCAATCCATAATTCCGCCGACAATACGGATATATTCCCACATTTGATGAAAATGCGCTTTGTCTTCATTCAATCTGACAACATTGGTCAACATGAACGCACGCTGATGGCCGGGCACCCCTGCCCTGCAAGGCACATTTGCCAGAAAAGGAATCACTGCCGACCGGAAAGAATTTGGAAAAACGAAAGCCCTGTCAAAATCCGCCCGCTTTACAGCCATAATAGTTTTCCGGGTCCCGGCAAGTCCTGTATCAACCGTCAAAACATCATCAATTGACGGGTGCATCCCCCACAAAGAAACTAATCCCGGCTTAACAAGCATGGTAATCCGGCATGATGGCTCCTGTTTTTTGAGCAATTGCACGGCAGGCATGCTCATGATGCTGTCTCCCAGCCAATTGGTTCCGCATATCAGAATATTAGATGAACTCATTCACACTCCACCAATTGTACCTCTTTTTAATGGAAACAGATACGCGATATGCAATCATGAAAATCTTCTTTGCCGCTTAATATTTTGATGTCCACGCGCAAAAAATAAATAGGCACATCGCATCTGTCAATCTTGGGGAAACGCACAGCATCCTTCTCTGTCGTGATAATAGCAGTAGCCTTCAATCGTTTACTTTTGTTGATTATATTTATAATTTCCTGCTGACTGTATCTGTGATGGTCTGCGAATCTGTAGTTATCAACTATATTTACACCCCTAACCCTCAACTCTTTCTCAAAACCATCCGGCGCGGCAATACCGGATACAACTGTCACATTAAGGCCTCCAAGATAATCAAGCTCCTTCCTCTCGTGCGTAAAAACATCCTGCAGATACCGGGCGCAATGCTGACACTCTATAATTTCCGCGCGTGGATTCAGGTTGTGCAAACGCGCTTTCAGTTCGTCATTGCCGCCACCGTCAGATTTTGTAAGAAATATAAAATCAGCCTTTCTGATATTCTTGACCGGTTCACGGAGCAGACCGCGGGGAAGAACGTTCTCGTTCCCGAACGGATTGGTCTTGTCCACAAGCACAATTTCCACTCTGTGTTTCAATGCGAGATATTGAAAACCATCATCAAGAACAAGCGTATCGCACCCCAGCTTGTTTATAGCGTATCTTCCGCTCCTGACGCGGTTCTTGTCCACAAGAACGGCCACATCCGGCAAATTGGACGCCAACATATACGGCTCATCTCCGCTCATTGCAGAATCAAGAAGCAATCCGGTTCCGTCAGACACAACATACGGGGTGTCACCGAGCTTACGGAGTAAAAATTTTTGTTTTGTTTTTTTCAGAAAGCCCGGTTCTTCCCTTTTGTATCCTCTGCTTAAAATGGCAACTTTTCTACCCTTACGCTGAAGTTCCCTTGCGAACACTTCGACAACCGGCGTCTTTCCTGTTCCGCCTACAGTAAGATTTCCAATGCTTATCACCTGACATCCCAAAGTATGATGTCTCAAAAGCCCCTTCTCATAGAGCAAATGCCGCATCTGAACAACCGCCCGGTAAAGATTGGAAAGACGTTTCAAAACCCACAAAAGAAATTTTGTTCCATGATCATGCTGTTGACCGGCTTCAGGAGCCTGAATCAAGGCAACAAGAAACCCTTCCGCTTTTTCAAGTCTATTCCACCACATAACTTCTTCCCGCAGGCTCAACCAGCCTGAATAAACATATTATCCAACCGTTAAATCAGCCATATTAGGCTATTTTACTTCAATTGTCGACTTACAAAGTTCTTGATATTATCTAATTTTAGCTTATATATTTGAACCATCTTTGCATTGCACATAAAAAATAAGGGTAATATTCAAAACCATAGAAGAAGGAATTTGCTGATATGAAAATCCCTATGAATTATCACAACAATAATGATGGATTAACGGCCAAGTCCGCTCAAGAAAAAATCCTGATGCGTGATGTTAATGCGGCAAAGAAAGGCGACTGGAACGCAAAAAATCACCTTGCACAAACATTAATGCCTCTCCTTACATCCATAGCTCAAAAACGTTCTTCAAATACGGCCGACATCAACAATTATATAGAAGCTGGCAAGAAAGGCCTCTTTGACGCAGTCAAGAAGTATAAAGATGGCGTCACTCCCGGCGGTTTTCAGGTTTTTGCATTGGGCTTCATGGAAAAAGAAATGGATAGCGCTCATAAGAAAAAATCAGGCGGCTTCTTCTCTAGGTTATTTGGCGGTTAAGGCAAAATATTTTGAGCTATATCATCGCACTTAACGACAAATCAGAACAACTGCCCATAGCAGATATTTTTGCCGGAAACGCTCCTCTTGAAGTTGATATCGGATGCGGCAAAGGCCGCTTCCTGATCGCCAGAGCTCAATGCAATCCACTCACAAACTACCTCGGCATAGACCTGAAAAATGAACGTCTGTTGAAAGCTGAAAAAGCAATAAAACGCTCAGACTTGTCAAACATACGGCTTATCAAGAGCGAAGCTTTCTATACCGTTGACTGCCTCCTGCCGCCGGATTCAGTATCAACATTCTATATATTCTTCCCCGATCCATGGCCCAAGAGAAGACATCATAAGCGGCGCCTGATCAGAAACGAATTCCTCGACCGCCTTCATAAATGCATGATTGTTAACGGCCTGGTTCACATTGCAACCGACCACGAGGATTATTTCAACGCGATATTAAAAACCTTCCAGCAGGATCCGCGGTTCGACAAATCCACCCCCTTTGAACGGAGTGAAGAGGAAAAAACACATTTCGAAATCATATTCCTGAAACAGAACAAGGAAATACGGCATTGTTCTTTCAGAAAAAACGGAACTACCTTGCAACCCTGATTTCAGACGATGAAACTTTTTCACAAATCGCCGGGAAAGAGAAAATCTTTCACAAACGCTTTGGTATTCCAGACATAGCGCTCAAGGGCAACAGCCCTGGCCTGGTGCCCAAGCTCTAACCTCAAAGCCGGGTCCCCCGCCAGCTTGCGCATGGCTCCAGTCAATTCCTCCTGCCCGCGGATAGTTATGCCCCCGCCATGATCAAGTTTCTCGCTCAAAATAGGCAGATCACCGGCAATAACAGGAAGACCGGCAAGCATCCCCTGCACCATTGACTGACAGAATGTCTCCAGAGTCACTATGGAATCACGCGATGGAACAATCATAACATCCATCTTCCTCAAAAAATCAGACACTTGATTGAAAGGCATCCATGGATACGCAGTAATGTTCTTCACGCCGAAATCAGGCACATGATGAAACGAAGCAAGATGAAGCCTGGCCCTGTTTTGCACGTCCGCCGGCAAAGCTTTAAACGCTGCAACTGCAGTATCCGCGCCTTTCCACGGATTATCCAAATGACCAAGAACACAAAAATCAACAATGTTTTTAACTGCCGGCCTGGTATCAGGCACAAATAAATCCGCGTCACTCACGCCATAACGGACCGTCACCGATTTAAATCCGGATTTTTTGAAGCTGTCCGCTATCCTTTCATTAACCGCAACAACTTCTGTTTTCCAGAGTTTCTGCGCAATCAGAAACCGCCGCGTTCCGGGACGATGAGCTATAAGCACGCATCTCGGGGCAACCCCTGCCATGCGCAACATCAAGCCCGGCAACACCAGCCGGTTGCTTACATTGCCCAGAAGAAAAACTGAGAATTTTCTTTTCATTATACGGGAAGCAACCGACAGACCGGAGCTGATGTTTCCACTTTTCTGCGAAGCATGCAGTAATTCAACCGGGGATCCGGCAAACCATTTTTCAGCCGTATCAATCCATGTGGCATGCATTCCGGCCGTAACGGATTCATCTAATCGCGCCAGATCTCTTATAAGATTAAGATTGAAAACTTCAACGCCACGCGGCTCTTTTCTGTACCGGCTCATCAACACCTTGTCCAGAAAAAGAATCGTCCGCCTATTATGCTCAATGTCAGGTTTTGACCCCATGTTGCAATTCTACCCACAAAACATACCAAACCGTCAATAAGTAATAATTCTCACAGAAAAACAACTTCTGCTGTTTCGCATCAACTTATAACATTAAAAAGTACGTTAGTTGTTGATAGACCGCGATGAAACAGCTATCTTTTCCCTTTAAACAATCGAAAAGTTGTTCTATCGGAATAAAATCAAATGCCGCATAAATACAGATTCTGCAAAAGAATGTTTACAGCTGACAATGTGAGCTATCTGCTTAACACCAATAGCTTGACTAACGGTCATTTGCCGGCTGATGAACATCCGGTGCCAGCTGATTTTTTCGGCATCTGCGTGGCCACATCCGCCGATCAGGCCTGCGATGACTACATAATCGACAAACTGCGCAAGCTCAACATCAGCCATGTCCGGATGGATTTCTCGTACTCCAGCGAAGGATCTCACGCGGAAAGATTCCTCAAACGGCTCTTGACTGAAAAATTCCACGTTTGCCTTCACTTGGTACAGCCACTCTCAGAAGCACGGCAAATGTCAGAAAAACATGTTCAGGAACGCTGGCGTGATTTTGCAAAAAAAACACTGGCTTCATGTGGCCCCGCCCTCGCGATGGTGGAAATTGGATCCACATGCAACAGGCGCAAATGGTGCGGCTATAACATGAATTCCTTTTTCACTGCATGGCAAATCGCTTACGAAGAAGCTTCTTCCGCAAAACTTGAAATTGCCGGCCCCAATGTGACGGATTTTGAACCTGTGTATAACATCGGCCTGCTCGGTATAATGAAAGATGCCGGCACCCTGCCATCAGTACACTCCAACAACCTTTTTGTTGAAAGAACCACAGAACCGGAATCATTTGATCACAAGATTTGCGGATACCTTATAGCACCTTTTATAAAGTACAATCTGGTGAAGAAAGCACGAACAATTCAGAAAATTTCATCATATTACGGAATTACGAAAACAATATGTTCACATGTCGCATGGAGCATGCGCAGAATCAACCGGATCCTTGCCAACATCGAAGATAAACAGGCCGATTATGTCTCCCGTTATTATTGCCTTGCAGCAGCATCAGGAGCATTGAACAGAGTCTACTGGGGCCCCATGATTGGACAGCGCGAAGGACTCATAGATGACGGCACATCCGAATATCCGGAGATCCCGCATGTGACTTTTTACGGCACAGCCAACGGCAATCTCGCCAATTACCGCATTAGAAAAGGATTTCACGCCTATGCAACCGCGGCCAAAATGCTTTCTAACACACGCTTCATGCGCACAATAAAATCCGCTAACGGCCTCGAAATTCATGAATTCACATCAGATCAAACTTTGATACATGCAGCGTGGACAACAAATGGAAATTGCGCAGACATTACCGACTGCTATAACGAACCGGACCTTTCAACGGCTGAAATCACAACACGTGACGGAACAAGACTGAACTCATACCCGCCGTTTATTTCAGAAAGCCCGGTATATATTTCCTGGCCAATCGTGAAACACATACAAGTTAAAACCAGCGCATGCATTACGCAAGGATTACGCTTCTTCAATGGAATAACGAACGGCGCGTTCTTCCCTGTAAAAAACAGCCAATGGAATGGAATATGCCTGTCACCATCAGGCAACGGCAAAGATACAGCCGCTCTGCTTCCCGATCAGCTTCTTGCCGCCTCTGAAAAAACAATGCTTCGCGAATCCCGCAACCGCGTATGGCGCATTCCGCATCCCCATGACCATACGAGACAAATCGTAGTCAAACAGCATCACGTCAAAACTTTCACCAAAAAATTAACAGAAAGACGGCGCCCCACCAAGTCGGCAAGGAGCTGGAACGGCGCTAACGAACTACTGCGGCGCGGAATAAGCACTCCGCAACCTATCGCCTTCTTTCAAACCAACATCAACCCCTCCATGTCGGCAAATTACTTCATCTGCGATTACATGGATCAAGCTCATTCGGTCCGTAAAGTTTTCTACGCATTCAGGGATGGACAAACATCCTATGAGAAAATACCTGCCGGCAATTTTTACAACCAACTCGCATTGTTTCTATGCAATATGCACAACAGAGGAGTTTTCTTCCGCGATCTTTCCGCGGGCAATGTGCTTTTTCACATCAACAAGGAAAACAACCCTGAATTTTCACTTATCGATACCGCGCGGGCTCATTTCTACAATCACGGCATAAATATCCTTCAGCGAATCGCGGACCTGAAGCGAATCTGCCACCCGCTTAACTGGAAGGAACGTGTCACATTTGTAAGCATTTATATGATCCTGATTAATAGATCTTTTTCAGGCTGGATGAAACTGCCATTTTTTATATATGATCTCAAACACTGGATCAAACAACGTCTAAAATTTATAAGACCGGGAAAGAAGCGCCACTGACAATGGAAAACAACCTTACAATAAACAATACAGGGAATAATTTCTCCCATATCAAGTTGAGTTATATCACCACGTTCTACTTCAATCAAAACGACAACTCCACACTGACAGATCTTCTCAGAAAATATACATCATATTCACCGGCCATTCTGGACTATATTCAATTCATCTTTATAGACGACGCATCTCCTTCGCAAATAAGCATACCCGAAGATATAAATTTAAACATCTTACTGATAAGAATCAATCATGACATCCCGTGGAACCAGCCCGGCGCCAGAAATCTCGGGATGGTTTACGCCAGATCTGACAAGGTAATCATCACCGATATCGACCATGAAATGACTGAACATTCCCTGCTGACAATGATCAACCATAAAAACCCCGGCCGTACCATTTACAAAATGAAACGCGTTGATTCAGAACTAAAGCCCTGCAAACCCCACCCCAACACATTTCTCATGTCGCGCAGCCGGTTCCTCCGTTTGCACGGATATGACGAAGAATTCTGCGGACATTACGGTTTTGATGACGCAATGTTCTGGCGCTGGCAAAGATACCACGGAACCAGATTCCTTTATCTACCGAAAGACTGCTACACGATTGTAAGGCAAAGCAATAAAGTAAAGGACCATTCCCTCAAAAGAGACCTGGATCACAACCGGGGTATAGCAGAAAGAAAAAGACAGGAATGGAAAAAATACGGACCTAATGCCGGACACAGCAGGCAGTTCCTCAATTTTACATGGACAACAAAGATGGATCGCATCAGAAAAACCCATCTACCCCCACCCGCGATAAATAAATCATGGACATCCACATGGATTTTCAGATGGCTGATGCCGGCAAAGTGAAAAGTTTCAACCCCGAATAACGGCACTTTCTTTCAATATCTCTTCAATAGCGGCAAATTTAGAGTCAAGTGAATGTTTTTCAGCCAATTCTCTCGCCGCTACTTTCATCTTATCCAGCACAATTTTATCATTACAGCTCAAGATGAAATCGGCCATGCCCTTGATGTCATCAGGATGATCAACAACACATCCATGCCTGTCATCCATCAGTTCACAAGCGCCGTTCATTCTGGTTGTAATCACCGGCAGTCCGGATGCCAGCGCTTCAAGCGTAACATTGGCGCACGGATCATAAAACGTCGGAAGCAAGAGAAAATCAGCGGCTGAATAATATCTTTCAGGAACATCAGAGCCCCCCGCAAAACGTATATTATCACTCAACCCCATGCTTCGAACAAGCCTGACATAAGATCTATCACGGCCACGGCCCACAACCAATAACCGCAAACTCTGCAAGCCGCCTTTATTTCTGGCGGTGAAAATAGTTTCTATCGCCTGCTTCAGCCCTTTCAGCGCGAAGTTATTTGCAACAAATATACCCGTTAAATCCCTCTCGCCAAAGCCCAACTCACCAGCCACTTGCCTCCGCCATCTTCCGGCATTCTCCGGCTTGAAACGTTCAATATCAGCCCCATTATAAACCACATCAACCATGTCGCTCAGATGAGAAAACCGTGCCAATAACGCATCACGCACCATTTGTGAATTAGTTATAACCCTCTTTAATCCAGGCGTATTGTAGCTCCTCCATTCAGCCATGAGATCAAAAACCATTTTAAGCAGAGATGATGGAAGAAACGCCGGAAGATTAACTATGCCACCCGGCTCAAACATACGCCTGCGCCAATAACAGGCCTCCACACCGCCACCCGGACGGACAACTGAACATCCCCATGTTTTCTGCTCACCCATTGAAACATCAGAACGGTCTGCAATCATTTCACGGGCAAGCGCCCTGCCCAAAACCCAGTCGCGCGCAAATCGCGGAACCATAGCAGGTGCAGAAACCATCTGCAGAAGAACCCCATCCAGCGGTTCTCCTTTAATCGTCAGAACCTTTACATTATGCCCGCAAGAAACAAGAAAACGCGCGAGACGTCTTAAAACAATCTCCTGCCCCCCGCCTCCAATAAACTGCTTTACGCATAATGTGATATTCATCTGTTTGTTACCACGAAACAAAACATTAAAATCAGCCACCACTCCCATGCTTCAATCGAATCAGATTCTCATAAAACTCCAAAGCTTTCTTCGCCGCATTGTATGGCGAAAACTCGTTCCTTGCCTTCGCCAAAGCCGCTTCACCTATCTTTTTCAATTTAGTTCTGTCTGCGTTTAATTCCAAAACAACATCCGCCAAGTTACGCGATGAAAGATTTATCAACCTCCCATTAACATTGTCATCAATTAATTCCGGCAGAAATCCTGTTCTTGACGCAATAACCGGCACCCCTGCAGACATGGCTTCCCGGATAGTTCTGCACGATTTGTCCGTTCCCGGAACAGCATAAAAAAGCATGTCCATAGCCCTATATGCGCTAACCAGCCTGTCGCCTCGGCAATATTCACCAAGAATCACCCTGTCCTGTATCCCCAGTCTTTTAACGCGCTTCCAAACAACATCCTGAACATCACTACCTCTCCCTATGATAAGCAAACGTAATTGCGGCATCACGGATGCCAACATACCAACGGCTTCTATTGCAACATCCAACCTTCTGCTGCGGCGGATTCTTGTTACCATACCAATTACAAAATCACTATCCTTTAATTGAAAACTATGCCGTCTGCCGTCAACATTCCGCCCCGGATCAAAACGCGACAAGTCAACCGGAGGAACAATTACAGAAACCCGCCGCTGATCAAAACCAAATCGCTTCAATACATCGCGCGAAGCATTTTTACCGATTACAACAACACCATTCGTACCGAACTTATAAGAACACCATGTTCTCAAACCATGTTTTGGCCCTTCCGGCTCATAACAACTTGCCACAACAACCGGATTTCTGCCACATCTCATTGCTGCAATATAGCCCAGCAAATGCGCATTTTCCTTGTGGCAATGAACAACATCTACTGATCTATCCCGAATCAATTGTTGAATCCTTGTTATATCACGCAAAGCCGGAATCAGCTTAATATGTTTTGTCATCTCCAGTATTTCCGGCCTTAGTCCCTTTAAAATCATATTATTTTCAATGGAATCCAATGGATTACGGCATTTATATGCCGCACCGCAAATGAAAGTTACATCAGCACCTAGCGCGGCTTCGGCAATGGCCATCTCTGCGGCAGGTTCAGCCACTTCTGTCCATCTATAATTACTGATTAAATGCAGAACATTCATTCACACCATTTTCTCTGACGCCACCGTTTCCGCGTCCACGTCGCAACTTGGCGCAGAATATCTTTTTTATCTTTATCATCACCATAACATTTCACTGCGCCGGCATAAGCGCGCCAGAAATGCATCCGGTCTGTCAATTTAACACCGTCACGCGTCATATTCAACTGCACAAGATTACGCACCCGCTCGTGCCGTGAGTTTGTCTTGCGGCTTCTTTCGTTATCAAGCCAGTAAAATTGGAATCCCGATTCTCTGCGGCGGCAAAGAATATTGCCTGAACGCATATCGCCATGACACAGCCCGGCATTGTGCCATTTGGCAACTTCCTCACCCAGCCCCTTTAAAAACATTCCACGTTCCGGAGCCGCCAAAGACCGCTTGCTCATATATTCCGTTAAACTTTGAACTTCAACAACCGCTTCGGTGATTAACGCGCTTCCGGTGACAATACCCAGCCTGCGCTCTTCAATTAAACATACAGGCTTCGGTGTTTTGATGCCAAATGACGATACCAGCTCACATCCATACAGTTCCCGGCCAGCTCTTGACCTTCTGAAAACATGCTTAAGAAAATCATATTTATCACGCATCAGATATCGCTTGAAATAGAAGCCACCACTTCTTCCGGAGATGCTTCCCATTGCAACAATCGCCTCAGGCGAACTATTAACACGCGTCAGACCGGTAAGATTATCAGCCCAGTAAGCACAAGCTGTTCCAACCAACGATTCATCCCGCCCTACCGTGCGGACGCGAAGAGTGTAACCGGGCCGGTTGGACGTTATTTCGGTATCTTGCCATTCATTCATAAACGTTTCTCTGTGCTTTGTGCTGGCCCGGCTATGTCATACAGCCGGCAACTTGCTCAGTTTCAACCGGGCTGGAACAACAGCGTTATAAGCGTCAACAAGTCTGAGCATATCAGACTCACTGGGCTGGGCATGTATTTTAAGTTCCCGCAAAACTGGAATAAAATCACGGGCCGCCCGCCTCCTTGTTACAACGTGCTTCCGGCAGACGCCATCCATATCCACAATCCACAATTTCATCTCACCGTCTTCAGTAACAAGAACATTTCCGCCTTTAAGATCCCGATTGGAAAAACCATTCACGTGAAACGCCGCCAGAAGTTGCCCCAAAAGGTCTATCAACCGCCCTTTCTCTTTATGGTCATTAACCACAGCCGTCAGTTTCTCAGGCAAGCTTACTGAATTCTTCAATTCTTCAGTTATGATAAAATCTCTAACACGCAACCCGGAACAACGAACAGTAGCCCACGCTACAGGCTGTGGAGTCAAGATCGAGCAGGCAATCAACTGTCTCGCAAGCTTGAAAGCCTGATATGAACCTGAGCGCCGCAAGCCGAATTTAAGAATCTGCAATATTCCATCCTGAGCGGTCCGTTCTTTAATCACCAAGCCATTTGCCACAGCAACACGCCTGCCCGGCTCATTTTTGATTATACCAGCGCTATTTTCAAAGACATTAACCAGTTCCTCTACGAGCCACTGTCTTAAGCGCACTTCCGATTCGCGTGAAAAATGCCACACTATCGAACCCATCACCAAAACATCCTGAGCACCCTGAAGAGGCGCGTTACATCCTGAAGAATCACAGTTCGACATTCGACATTTCCTTTATGAATTTATTCAATTTCGAACAAGAATAGCCCAATAGAGCCAACATCTCAACTGGATTTACCCTGAAAAAACGGACGCATAGTCCGGAATAAATTTTATTGAACTATGCCGTAGGGCAAAAAACTCATCTGCCACATGTTTTACGTTTATTTCCTACACTTTTCTTGTACCACAGCCCGCTTTTGTCCCTCGGATGACTTTTGGAACCCTACGAGGTTGGGGTGTACTACGGGCACGGCTGGGTGAGCAAACATAGGCTAAGGTTTGCGTCAAGGATGGCAAGTGACAGTAAGTTGTCAACCCGCTTCAACAAGCTGTTGCGCCTCATTTCAAAGTCCATTGTACAGGTCTAACCCTGCCGACCCCCACTTACGCACCATTTGAACTTAGTGCCTGTTTTCATTTTTCAACACACTTTTCCCCTTTTCCGTCAGTCGGTACCTCTGCGTAGGACTTTTGGGAGAAGCCGGTGCTGTCATTTCGATAAAACCGCCAGTCAAAGCAGGATGCAGGTAATTATCTCTGAACGTAGGCCTATGACTCAACTTGAGTTTTTCCATTATTTCTGAAGCTGATAATGGTTTAAGAGTCATGGTGCTTATGAGTTTGCATACATGGTCGGTTACTTGATCGGTTACATGGTCGGTTCCTACAGTCGAACTTCCCTTTTGGGCCTTTTTTTCATTTTCCCGGCCGGATGTCCGATTTGTGTCCGATTTCCCCAAAGGCATGATTGTCTTATTTGTCCGATTTATGTCCTGTTTCAATCCACGCCCCCGCGCGGGGGGCGACCACCGCCACATACCCTTCCGGCGCATAGTTTGG
>JBFZFB010000012.1:0-23950 GCA_041306605.1 Lentisphaerota bacterium
AGGAGCGACTGAAAGACCATCGTGCGGGGCGTTGTTCCCATACAAAGAATCGCCGTCCTCTCTGTCTTGTATATTTCGAATACTGCAACAATTACTCCGATGCGCTCAAGCGAGAGAAATACATGAAGTCATCCATAGGTCGTATTTGGCTAAAGCGTAAACTCAAGAAGCACGATAACTTCTGATCTGTTGATACAGACTGTCCCGCAGGCATCAGTCAAAGACTGATGCGCGGGCCTGCGCGCCCGTCGATAGACGGACGCTTGCAGGAAATCTGCTGGCTTCGCCTTCCTAGGTTCGAATCCTAGCCCTACCACCATTTAGGTATGTCCCGGGAAGAACAAACAGAAAGAAGCTGTTGGTGTGTAACGGTTTTTGTAGTCTTTTTATCATGATCCCAATATGTACGCCATTTAGGGAGTATTGTTAATAAATTATTATCAAACATAGATCAGAATAATACTGGCCCGGTTTTTCAACTCATTTTCGGCGTTTTGCGCCGAAAAATCGGCCCTGCTGGCAGATATTCCGTGATATACATTTTCCTTTCCACTTGACGCAATAATTACTTGTTTATATTTACGCCGAATTTATAAAAAAGATATTTATTATGGAGGCTTTATAAAAGCTGATAATAAGCATTCCGTCCTTTTCCATCGCTGGTATCAGGAAATCTTGCGCGAAATGGGGAATAAGGAAAAGTTATGAAATATATTTTTCATATTACTATGCTTGGCTCCGGTAAAGAGATTGTCTATGATTTCTTCCTTCCATAATAATCTTTCCGGGGTATCTTCTTCGGATCTGTAAGCCCTGCATGTTGTGTTTCTGTGATTTACTTCCTCTGCCCTCTATCCGCGGGATTTTCCGCCTGAAACATTAACCGTGGTGCCGTGTATGTAACCACCACGGTCTGAAGCAAGAAAACATACTACTGCGGCTACTTCACTCAACTTCCCCGGCCGGCCAAGAGGTATGGACACCTTTTCGTAGCCTGCCCTCAACTGTTCAACCGATATGCCGCGAGTATAAGCCAACGCACGCTCATACTCCGGCGACCTCAATGCGGTAGCTTCAACAATACCGGGCGCCACACCAACAACTTTAATATTATGCTTCCCAAGCTCCTTGGCCCACGACCGGGTCATTGGATACGCCGCGCCTTTCGTGGACGCGTACACGCTCTGCCCTTCCGATCCTTCAAGACCCGATTCTGACGTCATATTCACTATAACGCCGCCCTTCCCGCTTTTCATCATCTCTCGAGCCGCCGCCTGCGCGCAAAGAAACATACCCTTGAAATTAACAGCCATCATCTTGTCCAGTATATCTTCTGTCAATTCTTCCTTGCCCGCCGGATCAACCAGCAGACGCGGAATAAGGATTCCGGCGTTGTTCACAAGAATGTCAACACGGCCAAACGCGGAAAGTGCGGCGGATATCATATTGTCAACGTCTTTCTTGCGGGAAACATCCACCTTTACAAAATCAGCTTCTGCACTGTATTTTTCCTTTAATTCAGCTATAAATTTGGCGCCTTCATTTTCATTAATATCAGCGACAATAACTTTCGCGCCCACCTCGGCAAACGCCTGACAGCATGCCTTGCCTATTCCCAGCGCGCCCCCGGTAACAATCACCACCTTGCCTTCAAGCCCTAGCCAATTCATAATGCGTTTAACTCCTTTCGTATCTATTTAGCTATCCGAAGAAACACTCCAATACCTAGACCCTCGTGCACTCCCTTCAGGTCCGAGGATGGGTCCAGAGACAGGATAACAGGATAATATTTTTCAATGTTCAATCTTCTTTACCCATCAGGAAAACTGTTCAAGAAATCTGAAATAAAACTATTATTCCTGAATCCGGAGTACCCAAAGACTCCCAGACCCGGATGAAAAACGAGAGTTTTATTCGGATTTCTTGAACCATCACGTCATTCGACATGACTGGTCCCGTCTTCTAACATCCAATCATATCCTGTCCTCTGACCCGGAAGGTCATCCGGACCTGAGGGTTATCCCGTCAAATTCCCCTTCTAGTTCCTTCTACAAATGGCTTAATTCTTAACTCCTTTCGATACCCGGCACAAAAGCAGGTATCCTCAATTTTCGATCATGCTTAACCTTAAATTCCCCCTACCTGATCACAAAACCACGCAAATGCCTTCTCTTCTCCCATTTTCTCCAGCTTTTTCGTTTGATCAACTGTCATCGCAGACATCTTGCCGGCCGCCTCAAAAAACCTGTTTTTATCTTTAACGCCGTTAAATTCTGCCGCCGCTTTTTCGCCTACATACGAAAACCCGGCAAACCGCGTCAGAAGCATGTGCCCCACCATGATATTCGCGCCGCGAATAAAAATCTCCTTGTACGGAGAGAGCGCTTCACAGTCAAGCTCATCCGTAAACAGCTGACCAAGCTTGTTCATTTCTGTACCTATATTCACAGGCAAGTTCATCCTGCCGGCCGCTTCAATTATGGCTTTCAGATTGCCGGTCATCTTTTCACGCTTTGCCTGATCCGAATAGCGCCAGTTCCGGTCAGGAATGATGTTCAGCGCCACACACCCTTTAACGCTCATACACTCAAGCAAGGCACGCGCGTCCCGCTCGCCTTTGCTTGTTCCGTCAAGCCACGTCACCATCGGTATCGCGCCGCAGGAGGAGACCCATTTTACAAATTCATCAACCGGCGGAAAAGTTCCTCTCGACGGCTGTTCGTAACCAACCCCGCCCCTCTTTACCAGCTTGGACCGGATTGCTTCTTCAAGTACCGGCATATCCGCCAATATCACAAGCGCTTCGTCCTCGTTCTTACCCAGTAATCCGGAGAGAAACCGCGTGATAGCTTCGGGTGAGCCAAAAACTTTTTTGATTTTATTAATATAAGCCTTCACTATATGCCGTTCAGTAGCCGCACCAGCCGGAGTTAACGGCAATACGTCTTTTTCATAACTCACGGCTATGTCAGACATGGCGGAATTGATCCGGTTGATAAGCGCCTCATTCCTCTGTCGCGCCCGCTCGCGATAACCGGCCAGACCTATGGCCTGAGACGTGCCAGCTTTCAGCATACGCGCAAAACCGGCTCCCATAATATAAGTCACACCCTGTTCACCGGGCGAACTAATGTCAACATCCGCGTACTCATCAAGATAAGCGCGTGTTTCAACGCTGACTGAAGTTCTCAACCCTAGCAGATAACCGGCCTGCACAAACTCTTCCAGTCCGTCCAGCACGTCAAAGTCGCACAAGCCGGCGGCATATAATCCCTTCTTGCGCGATTCCCACGCTATCTGCGATGGAGAATAATCCTCCGCGTTATAAGAAAAGAAGGAATGGAAATGCATGTTCACATTCGTCCCGGTCACAGGCAGACCGGCACTATGTTCCGCCACGATTTTTTCAAGAGCATCGCGCCTGACTGCCGGATCAAACGATTTAAGATTTTCTTCCAATAAGACTGTATTCATGATCAGCATTATGCCACATTACCCGCCGCTGTCTAGTCCGGATATTGCAGGTTAACACCCTTGCCCTTCAGGACCGCCTGCAATTCCTCTGTCGAAACGGAGTCGGCAATGCCAATTATGGAGCGATTGCCTTTTTTGGTTTCAATTACAAGCATTCTCAGTGTTTTTCCGTATCTTAATAACTGAATAAATTATCATGAATAATCGGGAGGCAAGCAAGTCAAGATTTCAATAATTCCAAAAGCTTCTTATTTATCTGCCGGATGGCAGACCCCTCTGCCCCCATCAGCCTGTGGTGCGAAATATTGTTCTGACAAATCAATCGAAGTAGCGCACTGAAATAGCAACTGCCTTGTTGGCGTAACGAAATGTCGTAACTACGTACTTGACCTCAACTTTTTTACCCACATTCCTGGCTTGACTGATTTTCAACACCTTTCCGTCAACATCATAAAAAGTAGTCGCGTATTCCCCTTTCTCGACTACGAGGAAATTATTCTTGGCGCCATTATCGTCAATAACCACAATCATCCCAACAGGCCACAATGGCGGCCCGGACTTGAACTGGCTGGGCCCATGGGGGAAGGCGTTGAGAGTACCTGTCAGGGTTTTCCTTTCGCCATCCGCCGGCTGTTGTTGATCATTTCCAACCTTACCGGGAATGATGTTTGTTCCATTCTGCTCATATGCAACGGTTGTGCCGGAAATCAGATCCAAGTTCAGAGCTCGCCTCATCCCCGTGGCCGGAGTGGTCAGGCTGAAGTGATAACTCATTCCTGCCCCAACACCTATCCGCAACGGCTGCTCCCGTCCGTTGCCACCAACCGCCAGATTGTGTACAGCCTTCAGTTCCATCGGTCCCGCAATCCTGTCCCAGACGAGTTGGCCGCCCCACCCGACCTCTCCAATCTTCCGGCCACTGTCTATAATGCCAACGGGAGCGGCGCATCCGACGAAAGTCTTCTCCCGCGAGACGACGATGCGTGAGCTGTTGGTGGCAATAGGGCCAGTCGCCACCGGCACCATCTGATTCGTGGATGCACAGCCAGTAAAAAAGATGCTCCCCAGACCAACCGCAACGAAGGTAAGTATCGCCATTTTGCTCTTCATACCATCTCCTTCCTAATCGGGATAGGGAGAGGACTCGCGTCCTCACTCCTCCCGCAACACGGCTCGACTGAGCTCGCCGAAGTCCGGACTTATGGATCACGTATCCGGCGGTTCCATTACAAATACTGATGCAGTAAAGGTATCCCCGGTTTTGTGAAGTGTCCAGCCGGAAGTGTGATATTTCTTCCGCTAACCCTTCAGCTCTGCGCTATTTGCCGGGGTAGTCACGCCGTATGCCCGGCGCGCATGGGGCAAGTCACCTTCGGTTTGGCCGTTGCGGGCAAACCGCAAGGCGGATTTGATGGTTCGGTAATTATTTCAGACCAAGAAGGCTTTCAGTGGAGATGTCTTCATCTATTTCTTCCCAGTGAATTCCAATGCCTCCGCCAATCAATCTCCATTTTTTCCGCTGAGCCGGTGTTGCTTTTTGAAGACGAGGAAACCATGCGATGGGAACAGAAACCTCTCTGCCATCCTCAAGTACCACAACAAGGGCGTCAGTTGTGCATTTGAGGTCCATAACCAGTGGTTCATAATCAACAGCTAAAGTATTCATTCCATTTTCCTTCCAAAATATTAATGTTGTTTTCAACTATTTCGGCAATATCGTTTAATTCGTGATCACGAAAACCTCGGGATCTCGCAACGCACACCGGCTTCAGCCAGAATTTTGCGTAATTATTCCCCTTTTCAACATGGATATGGGGTGATTCACCTCTATCCAGACTGAAAAAGAAGAAACGATATCCTCTATATCGCAACACTGTCGGCATAACATTAACCTACCAAAAGGATATGACCGCTTCAAGATAAGTTTTCTTAAATCGCACGCCGACCTGCAATGCGCTACTTTCTTTATCTTGCTCCTGTCCCTAGCCAATAACAGACTTAGTAAAGCTGTGACATTGCCTATCGTCAGACTTGTTATCATGCCATGGGGAAAACTTGTTCAAATTCTTATCACGTGTTGAATCCTTTCCTCCCCCAATCGGGATAGGGAGAGGACTTGCGTCCTCACTCCTCCCGCAACACAGCTCGACTGAGCTCGCCGAAGTCCGGACTTACGGATCACGTATCCGGCGGTTCCATTACAAATATTGATGCAGTAAGGGTAATCCCAGTTTTATGAAGTGTCCAGCCGGAAGTGTGATATTTCTTCCGCTCTGCGCTATTTGCCGGGGTAGTCACGCCGTATGCCCGGCGCACACGATCACTCTGAGGGGTTTTTCGAACCACAGGGTTGAAAAATACTTTCCAGAGATTGGCTGGCGAAATTCTCATTCTTTTTACAAATATATAAGATAAAGAACAAGAACGATACCGCATAAGCCCAGAGATCAAAGACCTTAGTGGCTTGAGAGAACAACATCCATGTGCGCGGCAAATGTGTTGCTGACATTCCAGCAACAACCATTAGGTTGTAAAGCATGAAGGCATTCGTGACTGACAGGAGGATACGCATGCAAACGGTGATGACCATTAGCATTGTGAACCACTTTGGTATACGAGTGACCGCAATTATCGTTGCTACGGCAATAATGCAGCTGGGAATGGTATGGAATAATGTTACCAAGAGAATTTCTAATGCATCAGACATTTTATTTCCTCCACCGCCGAACGTTTTATGCAAAACACGTTACAATATCTTAATAACTGGATAAATTATCATGAATAATCGGGAGGCAAGCAAGTCCAGATTCCTAATAATTCTATTATTTTGCATCATTGGGATCGTGTGGCCGAAGATTCGGGGGGGGCAGCCATCGAAACACTAAACAAGAAATGTTTCATGTTCGCCACGTTACAAATACCTGCAAAAGAAATTCAAATATATTCACCTACTCCTGATCAATCCTTGCTTATCCGCTTCTGGGCTGACCCTCCAATCTTCCCAGCGACGTTAGCCTCCACTTGCTGGTTCTGCGGTCTGTTGTTTGTTTTTCTTGCGACGTGTCAAGGGAATCCGGATGGCGGCCACCAGCCAAAGCACAACCAGCGCGAGAAATCCGTTCCTGAGGGCTGTGGCGAAGAGAGGAGAACGAACCGTCCATCCCCCGATACCGGGTGGTCTGAGGAGAAGAAGCATCACGAATGCAACCGTGAGGAAAGCAAAGCGGACCACGGCTGCACGTCTCGTCGATCGCCCGAAGGCGCATGCAACTCCTGTCGCGAGGACGTAAAGAATGACGGCAGGGACGAGGTGGTAAGCGAAGCCGTGCCACGCAAGGTGCCAATCGAATCCCTCGGTCATCATCTCTCCTCTCGCAGAACAAGTTATTAGATAGTTTTCTGTACTTTTACGGGTTTTGGAACATAAAGTCAATTCACTTTTTGCAGGTTGAAGGAATGATATTTGCAATGCGATAAAACTACATGAAAAAGATAGTTGTTCCCGGCGTAGGGTCTACTGGCTCTTGAAAGTCAATAACCAAGGTGACACTGCGAGCTCCAGATAACATTCATTTAGCCCTTTTGTTTATTTCTTCCCATGCATTTCTTTCGGTCACATCCTGCACTCTTTCCGCCTGACTCTGCAAGAGTTGCCTGTATCTGGCTTTAAGCTCTGATGGCTGCCCTGTAAACAGATTCTTCCAAGACTCAGACTCAACAAGCTGTTTAACGGCTCCAACTGCGTTCGTAAGCGGACCCAATGGTTCAGATCGAAGGACACACTCCTTATTACAGTATTCAAGATGAACAAGCGGAGATTCTGCAACACCAGCCAACATATATCCTTCGATCATTAAGAAGGGAATGCCATTGACCAGTACAAGAGGAAAAAGAGGCCATTCATAAAGAAAACTTTTATCAAACGGTGGGCCTGGCGATCCGATTATCATGTGTGGCATTTTAGACGTTGTTGCATCCTTTGGAACAAACAGCAAACGCAAAATTAAAAAGATCCGTTGTTCGTCAAGATCGTATTTAAACCGCAGTTCATTCCGTGGTAGTGGTGGCCTGTTTGGAAGACCAATCATATGATCGTCCCTTTCTGCGGCTAGATCGTAATAGACCTTCAATACTCGAAGTGCTTCGGTTTTCCCCAGAGAATGCAAGCGATTAACGGCCTCCGTCAGCGCAACGGGATCAAACCGTGTGCTCGTGGGTACTGGAGATCGATGTATCACATCAAGAAGGTCATAATCCACATTGGAGACTCGGTTCGTCAGTTCGGAGAAGGAAGCAATCTCATAGCGAGACACTCTATCACTATCTGCAATATTGATCCCACCCAGACTATCCTCATAGAATAAGTGGATATAGATCAATGGGCCAATCTGGTAACGCTCAATACCAATGTTTTCGCGACACGTTGTAACCGAGTTGAATTGATAATACTGACCAAACTCACTTTCCAAAATAGATGCGGCGCGTTTTGAACTCTTACCGACCAATTTCCGTCCCAACAGATCAGCCTTACTCACGCCAACATCTCCAGAATTGCATGAAGTGGCGATAGCAAGCACCATCAAAGATACATAAAGTAATTTCATTCAACCCCCAATTGCAAAACGTTAGTCTTTTATTAACTGTGTTTTATTGTTACCCGTACAGCAATTCCGTGTCGCAATGATTTTATGAGTGACAGGCCCAGTTCCACCAGTGAGATTTGCGCTGATAGAGGCGTCAGGCACCAAGACACTAAATAAGAAATGTTTCATGTTTACCATGTTACAAATGCCTGCACAGGAATTCAAATATATTCACCTACTCCTGATCAATCCTTATTCATCCGCTTGAGTGCAGCCCCTCTATCTCCTGCCCCCTCCGTCTCCCACCGATTTTGCCTGTGGACATGGTTGAAGAACGAACTTCTGTTTAAACTCAAGTGGTAGAAGCGCCAAGACAGCAAGAATAATAAGAATTCCGATCTTTGTCTTTCTTCTTGCCCCTTCCATTTTTCTTTCGGGCCACCTTGAGATCAGAACGGCACAGGTAATTGCAATGATTGGCGTCAGGAATGAAGAGAAGAATCCCAAATGCCCGACGAAATCATATGGAATTCTTCTAATTTGAAAATGTATGATTTCAAGAACTGCGGATACGAGACGAAAGATGATAATGGCAGTTGCAACCATCAATCCTTTGCTTAACCACCACGGATTATTCTCTTTTTCATTCATTTTGAATTCCAACGTTTTAGGTGAAACACGTTACAATATCTTAATAACTGGATAAATTATCATGAATAATCGGGAGGCAAGCAAGTCAAGATTTCAATAATTATTTTATCGGGACTAAAACAAATTGTCTCTATTTAAAATTCCTTCGGGGTCGAAAAGCGCCTTCAGCTTCTGCATTTGACGGATACCTTCTTCGCCATACATCGCTTTCAGCATGTGCTTTTTCAGATTGCCGATCCCATGCTCGCCAGAAACCGTGCCGCCCATCCCGACAACCGCTTTGGCCCAATCCTGATACAATCTGCCGCCGCGTTCATACTCCGCCATATCGTTCGGCAGGATATTGACATGAACATGATTATCACCGATATGCCCGAATATAACATATTCCAGATTCTCTACCGCAAGACCGTCATGATACAGCTTCATCACTTCATCCAGTCTGTCGTCAGGAACCGCCAGATCCGTACCCAGCTTTGTCAAAGACGGATGCTTTTTGCGCCTTTCATCTATCAGCAGATTAACGGCTTCCGGCACCGCGTGCCTGAAACCTTTAAGACGTTCCATCTCTTTTTGCTCCGAAGCCAGCCATGTCGCATCGTCGTGCGCATTATGCGCCGTCATAATTTCAGACGCACCCATAACCGCTGTTTCAATCGCATCCTTATCATCACCGTGATATTCAATATAAATCGCGGCCCGCCATTCTGCCGGCAAATGCGGAATATCCTTGAACGCGGGATTGGAGTTCTTCTGCGTTCTCAGCAGATCAAGTGACCGGGAATCAAAAAACTCTATCGCCACAAGCTTGCACTGTTCTCCATCTTTGCCGGCTATTCTTATGTCTTTAACAAATCCAACGACATCTTCTTCCGATGGAAAAAATATCATCACGCCCCACTTGACCGCCGGTTCCGGCAGAAGTCGGAGATCCGCTTCTGTTATAATTCCCAATGTGCCGTCAAACCCGACGAAGAGATCTATCAGATCCATATCGTCTCTGATAAAATATCCGGCCGCGTTTTTGACATCGGGCATCTTGTATGCCGGCAGAGCGCCTTCTATTACGCGGCCGCTTTCTGTTTTTACAGAAAACCTGCGTCCATTAGCCTTGTACTCGCCTCTTTTTATTTGAATAACCGAGCTATCCGCCAGTACCAGCCGGAGCCGATCCACATAGAGGCGCGTAGCGCCATAGAAAAAAGATTTGGCGCCCGACGCGTTACAGGAAATCATTCCGCCTATGGACGCTGAAGTTTCCGTGGGATCCGGCGGAAAGAAATATTTTCTGCCATCAGCGGTTTCATCCGCTATATGCTTATTTATTTCCTGCAGAAGCGCGCCCGGCTGAACAGTGATAAGCGCGAAATCACGACCCTGTTCGTGCCTGACCGGACCTATTTTATTCATTCTGGAAAGATTGATGATATGCCCACCGGCCGGCACGGCGCCACCCGTTATGCCGGTGCGCGCTCCTTGAATCGTAACAGGAACACCCAGTCCGCGTATGGTTGCAAGACAATCCTTAACATCTTCTTCTGTCACCGGAAAAGATATGGAATCCGCCCTGCCAATTTTGCGTGATTCATCCCGAAGATAATCGGGATAATCCTGTTCAACATTTTTCAAAATACTGCATTTATCAGTCATAATCCGGGATATTAAGAACCCACACCCTGTAATGTCCATAATATTCGGGATTTTCTACGCAAACTGGATTCCGGCCTGTTTGTAAAAAATCTGCTATTTCTTGAATTTACTTCTTTCACAAGAACAATTATTATTTTGGATCATGAGAAAGAGTTATCGTTCTGAATTTTTCACAATCTCACGCAGAGACTTTCTGCTTCTGTCGGCGGCATCTGCTGTTTCTGCAGCCACCGGGTGCGCCACCAATCCGGTTTCCGGCAGGCGTCAACTCATGTTGCTATCGGAATCAAAGGAGCTTGAACTTGACCAGACGTGGGCGCCTCATCAGTTTTCAGCAGATTACGGGGCCGTACAGGATGACCAGCTTAACGCGTATATAAGTCTTGTCGGCGACGGAATCGCCGCTGAGACACATCGTCCATCCATGCCGTATAATTTCAGAGCGCTCAACGCCACGTGTGTCAACGCATACACTTTCCCGGCAGGCAGTATCGGCGTGGCACGCGGTCTACTGCTCGAAATGAACAACGAATCCCAGCTGGCCGCAGTACTGGGTCATGAGCTTGGTCATGTGAACGCACGGCACGCGGCCCGGCAGATGACAAAGAATCTTTTGATTACATTCGGTGTGCTTGCGTTGACTTCATATATTGAGCATGAAAATAAAAAATACGCCGGCCTTGCCGCAGGTCTCGGCATGATCGGAGGCAACATGCTTCTGTGCCGTTACAGCAGAGCCAACGAACGCGAATCAGATTCGCTTGGCATGGAATACATGACACGGGCGAATCATAATCCCAAGGGCATGGCTGAGATAATGGAAATTTTCATAAAACTTCAAAAAGAAAAACCCGGTGTTGTTGATCTTCTGTTCTCCACTCACCCAATGAGCGATGAGCGGTACAGCAATGCACAGGACGAGCTGAGAACGAAATATACCGACACATCAAGCCGTTCTACCAATGTTCAGCGATACATGGATCACACTGCCGGCATCAGGGCGCAAAGTGCAGCCATCAAGGAAATGCAAAACGGCTCCGACGCCATGATGGAGGAAAAACTTGACAAGGCTGAATCGCATTTCGCGGCCGCGTTGAAACACGCGCCGTCGGATTACACGGCCCTTCTTATGATGGCAAAGTGCTGTTTAGCGCGCAAACAGATCTCCACGGCCCTGCGCTACGCGCAGGAAGCAAAGTCGGTCTACTCCTCCGAGCCGCAGGCCATGCACGTCATGGGAATGGCAAAAACAGAAAGTCTCATGTATGATTCGGCTTTGGATGATTTTACATCCTACGAAACCGCATTACCGGGAAATCCAAACACCATATTTTACAAAGGTTTATGTCACGAAAAAATGAACCATGTAAGTCAGTCCGCGAGTGAATATCAGCGTTATCTGAACGAAGCGCCAGACGGTGAGTTCGCGGAACATGTGCAGAAACGGCTTATAGAATGGGGCTACATGGCTCCCCCTCAAACAGAGAAGAAACAAAGCAAGTAATCACAGATTTACAGCTTGATAATTTGCCCGGTACAGGGTATAAACCATGCCAACTTGGTAAGACTAAACGAAAGGAAACTGCCATGAAAAAACTCGTATTGATCCTCGCGCTGACGGGCCTGATTGCTCCATTCCAAATTCTCGCAGAGAGACCCGGAAACATGGAATGCAACAGGGGCGACATGCCGAAACACGAAAGTATGGAACAAGGCCAATTGCCGCCACCCAACTTCTGCCCTCCTCAATGCATGATGCAAGGGCCAAAGTTTCATCAAGGTCATCAGAAACAGTGCAACCCTTTAATCGCAATGTGTTTTCTTGCCCATATTTTTGCCGTGTGCTTTCTGATTCACGTTCTATTATCCGTATGGGTTTACCGTGACATAAAAAAACGGAAAACCGGTTCAGGTATATGGATTGTTATTGTCCTGCTTACCGGCCTAATCGGCGTAATACCTTATGCCATTGTGCGTATCGGCGACAACCGTCAAAGCTGATACCGGAAAACGGCATCTGTTTAAGAGAGATATAAAGGACAAAAAATGAAATTCCTCTATTTATTGCGTGTTTTATTTTGCACATTGCTTATTTGCGGTTGTTCAGACGGTGGCATAACTACCGCACCCAAAACAACAAGCAAACCGCCTGTGTCAGACAAAGTTCTGCCGGTAGCGGAAATGTTAAGCCAGTCACTCGTTGATGCCGGCGGCAATCCTGTTGCCGGATCTGAACTGGCAAAGAAACAATATCTGCTTCTCTACTTTTCCGCTCACTGGTGTCCGCCATGCCGCGCGTTTACACCGCAACTGGTCAATTTTTACAATCAGAACAAAAAAAGTGATAATTTCGAGGTCATTCTTATCAGTGCCGACAAAAGTCCTGATGCCATGCTTCAGTATATGACAGAGATGTCCATGCCATGGCCGGCGTTAAGCTACGAAAGCCCGCTAAAGGCCAAACTAAGCGACGAACTTGGCGTCAATGGCATTCCCTGCCTCGTTATGTTCA
Organism: Lentisphaerota bacterium; assembly: GCA_041306605.1. Taxonomy (GTDB): domain Bacteria; phylum Verrucomicrobiota; class Kiritimatiellia; order UBA8416; family JAQBFJ01; genus JBFZFB01. Next base: position 12,871 of record JBFZFB010000012.1, read on the forward strand.
ACAATAACGGCCAAGTGGTTTCCAGTAGTTATCAGGGTACGACTTATGTCGGACCAAACACCGTACTGGACGACCTCAAAGAAATCCTTAAAACAATAGCCTTTGAACCAGACCAGAAAAAAGAAGCTCCGCCTGTTACGCCAGTCGAACAAAACAACAAACAGACGCCTGCAGAATCCAATCCGGCTTCATCAGCAACTAACAATAGCGAAGACATCTCTCAGACTTACGAATTCAACGGCGTCCTGAAAAGCAAGGCAGGCAACGTTGCCATTATTAACAACAAGCTGGTATCCCCGGGTGATTCCATTGACGGGACTGCCCAAGTAAAAGAAATCACTGACAAACATGTAATTATCGCGATTGGCGATAAAGTTTACACGCTCAACCCTTCTTCGGGCAAATAAAGCATTCTTATTACTCAAAAATACGGCCTGTTTCGGAAATGAAAACAACTTGAAAAATCAAAAACCTTGTGCTTGCATGACTACATAGTAACTGTTATTTTTATAAAACAATGCTTGATAACAATAACATGAATACAAGTGATGATGAACGCGTCTTATGCGACAAGCGGCACATTTTGATCGCTGACGATGATCCGGAAATACGTCGCATTTTCAAAATGGTGCTGTCTATCGAACTGCCCGACTACACCATCGACACGGTGGAGAACGGAGCGGAGGCGTTCACAGCATTTGTTGCCAATCATCACGCCGTACTGCTTCTGGACCTGCACATGCCTTTAATGGATGGCGAAGATTCGTTTTACGAAATCAGAGACATGTGCGAAAACGAAAACTTTGAGATGCCTTCCATTATATTCATAACCGCGTACGACCCAACCCGCGTTGTGCGCAATATAGTTTCCAAAGACCCCACACACTGCATGCTGAAGAAACCTATCTCCAATGACTTGCTCGTCAGTACAGTTCGAAGCCGTCTCGCGGAAACCAAGCGCTAAACCGGAGCCGCGATTAATTTACATCTTGCCCGCGCGTAATAATTTTGGGACAATGTTCCCGGTAAAAATCACTATTATCCAGAACCATAAGCATGAAAAAGATGACAGAGAGCGACCATACATGAAACACGTTGAATTCCTTTTTTTATGCCTGCCAAAGTTTGTAACAGGAATAATCTTGAAAATAATAACAATTAAATTCAATTTTCTGCCATTTATCGCCTTGTCTTTAAAAACTGAAGCACCGGACGTCATGACATCTTCCGCGGAATACAGAAAAAGATTCCCGGGTAAAACGGGACTTTTACTCATAAAAGCGCAAAATGACGCGCTGAAAAAACTGCTTGCTTCGTGGCCGAATGCAAGCATTCTCGATGTCGGCGGCGGACACGGCATGTATGCCAAAGATCTCATTTCCATGGGACACAAACTTTCCGTTCTCGGAAGCTGTCAGGAAGCCATGGGACAGGTAAAACCACTGGTTGACGAAGGCAAGTGCTCGTTCACAACAGGAAATTTTCTTCAAATGCCGTTTCCGGACAAGCATTTTGATGTCGTAATCAGCTTCCGCCTTTTATGCCATACAAATGAATGGCCTGCCCTCATTAAGGAAATGACCCGCGTCGCAAGGCAGGGTGTTATTGTGGATTTTCCTGTACGGCGCAGTGTGAATTTCTTTTCGGAAGGATTTTTCAATCTGAAAAAAAACCTGGAGGGCCCCACTACGCGGCCATTCATAGTATTTCGGGAACCAGACGTTATTACCGCGTTTTCCCGGAACGGGTTCAAACAAACCGGCCGGGCGACTCAACTTGTATTGCCGGCAGCGTTGCACCGCATCTTAAATTGCGCACCAATAAGCGCTTTTATGGAAAAAATATTAAGGGTAACTGGCATTACATGGCTTTTTGGATCACCTGTTGTTGCGCGATTCGAACCGGAAAACGGGGCCGCGGCATAGAAAACCATAGCTATGTTTCAACATAAAACAGTGATAAAAACGGTAATCATCATTACGGCCTGCGGCTTGTGTCTGTTTTCCTGTGAATGGATTCTTGCCTTGTTGGGTTTTCCTCCTGAAGCACCGCAGGGCATAGAACTACACCGGCCATCAGATAACATCAAAGGCCATTTCATCGTGGCTGAGTGACAAGCAGGTATTCTCTTTCCTGAACAACGCAAAATAGTCCCCAAAAAAGCAGAGAAAACTCTGGAATACAACAACAGTCCTTGTAATATTACCCTAAATTTCATTCAGGAGTATTTTATGAGCAATAAAGCTGATATCGGTGTCGTCGGACTGGCTGTAATGGGCGAAAATCTTATCCTTAATATGGAAAGCAAAGGGTTTACTGTAGCGTGTTTCAACAGAACAGTAAGCAAAGTTGATGACTTTATCAACGGACGCGCGAAAAATAAAAAAATAATTGGCTGTCATTCACTCTCTGAACTGGCCGACAATCTTGCCAAGCCGAGACGAATCATGCTTATGGTCAAAGCCGGCCAACCTGTTGATGATTTCATCGGCACCATCCAGCCCTATCTTGACAAAGGTGACATTCTTATTGACGGTGGCAACAGTCATTATCCCGACACTATCCGCCGCACAAAATCACTGGCGGAAAAAGGAATCCTATATATAGGCACAGGCGTATCCGGAGGAGAAGAAGGCGCGCTGAACGGACCATCAATAATGCCGGGCGGCAATCCTGCGGCATGGCCACATGTGGAGAAAATTTTCAAAGCAATCGCAGCCAAAGTAGCCGACGGAAGCCCATGCTGTGAATGGGTGGGACCCGACGGGGCCGGCCATTTTGTCAAAATGGTCCACAACGGTATAGAATACGGCGATATGCAGTTGATATGCGAAGCATATCACATAATGAGTCATGGCCTGATGATGACGCCCATGGAAATGCACAAAGTCTTCGCGGACTGGAACAAAGGTGTGCTGGATTCATACCTGATAGAGATCACGCGTGACATTCTGGCCAAGAACGATGAAGAAACCGGCAAACCCATGGTGGATGTCATCCTCGATACCGCCGGCCAGAAAGGAACCGGCAAATGGACATCTCAAGCAGGTTTGGATTTAGGCATAGGCATACCGCAAATAGCAGAAGCCGTATTTGCCCGGTGTCTGTCAGCAATCAAGGAAGAGCGTGTTGCCGCAGGCGCCCGACTAAAGGGACCCTCAGCGAAATTCAAGGGCGATAAGACAGCCTTCATCAAACAACTGCATGATGCCGTTTATATGTCAAAGATATGCTCCTACGCGCAGGGATTTCAATTGCTGAGGGCCGCCTCACTCGAATACAAGTGGAATCTGAATTTCGGCAAAATAGCGCTAATGTGGCGGGGCGGCTGTATAATACGCGCTCAATTTCTGGGCAAAATAAAAGAGGCTTTTGACACCAACCATGCCCTTGCAAATCTTTTGCTGGATCCGTATTTCAACGATATCGCCGGCAAAGCACAACAATCCTGGCGCAATGTAATCAAGACCGCCATAGACGTTGGAATCCCGGTACCTGCCATGGGTACCGCCCTGAATTATTATGATTCATACCGGGCCGAACGTCTGCCCGCTAATCTTCTGCAGGCACAACGCGATTATTTCGGCGCGCATACTTACGAACGTGTTGACAAACCCCGCGGCGAATTTTTCCACACCAATTGGACAGGCAAAGGAGGAACCACCGCCGCAGGATTATACACCGTGTAAAAAAACCTAATGATCATACGCAACCGGCAGCTAACGCATAAAGCATTATGAACATTCCTCTTTCAACAAAAAACGATTTGATTAACATGAAAAAAGAACACGATTTCTTTGTCGGCATCGATTCCGACGGATGCGTGTTCGACACCATGGAAATTAAACAAAAAAAATGCTTTCACCCGAAAATCATTGAACACTGGCATCTGGAAAAAATTGAAAAATATTTACGTGAAGCCGCTGAATTCGTGAACTTGTATTCAAAAAACAGAGGAAGAAACAGGTTTCCATGTCTTATGGACTCGATAGACATACTCAGAGACAGACCTGAGGTTATCAAATCAGGCGTTAAGCTTCCTGATTTTAATGACCTTCGCAAATGGATAAAGTCAGGGGTTCCGCTCAGCAACAAAACACTCGAAGATGAAATTCAACAAACCCATAGCAGGGAACTTCAGGCTGTCCTTGACTGGAGCCTTGATGTAAACAAGCTCGTTGCCCAGACTGTGAAAAACGTAGCCCCCTTCCCTCTGGCAATGGAAAGTCTCAAGAAAATACATACTACCGCTGATTCAATAGTTGTTTCCCAGACGCCGGCAGAAGCCCTGATCCGTGAATGGGAGGAAAACGGCATAAGACAATATCCAGCGGTCATTGCCGGACAGGAACTGGGCACCAAAGCAGAACAACTTCAAATGGCTACGCAAGGCAAATATCAAAGCAGCAGAATTCTTATGATAGGCGACGCGCCGGGCGACAAAAACGCGGCAGAAACAATCCACGCGCTGTTCTATCCAATCAATCCGGGACACGAAAAAGAATCATGGAAACGTTTTTACAATGAGGCTTATGCCAAGTTTCTCTCAGGCGAATACAGCGGTAAATACATGACACGCCTTATAGACGAGTTCGAATCGTTATTGCCTGAAACTCCGCCATGGCAAAAGTGAACTAATCCGGATATTGCATGATTTGCACGCAACTCATGCAATATGCAGGTTAACGAACATAAAACAAAACCGTTTCCATTTCAGGCGTAAAACATAACCCCGCCACGCATGCGGTCAGAAGGCATGCCAGCGTTGCCGCAACCAAGCCCCTCAAACCAACACCGGTAATCACGCGTGTTTTTTCAGGAACAAGCGCCGACACGCCGCCGACAAAAATTGCCATTGACGCGACATGCGCAAAACCACACAGCGCGTATGTTGTTATTACCGCTGATCTGGGACTCACGGCTCCGGCTGAAATATCTTTCGCCAATTGCAGATAAGCAGGCACTTCTGTAATTATCGAACGCATTCCTATCAGCTTTGACACCGTGAAAGCTTCTGAAACAGGCACACCAAGCAGAACAGTAAACGGCAGGAAAAAATAACCCAGCAAAGCCGGCAACGACCATTCAACATTTATCCCGAACAACGCGTTCAAATGTCCACCAGCCCAGCCCAATGCAAGATCCACCAACGCAACCAGCCCCAGCACAGCCATGAGCAGGGCGACAATTCCGACAATCAACTTAACCCCGGCGTTAGCACCGTTTATAATGGCTTCAAACAGGCTGTTTTCGCGTTCGTAGTAAGGTTCAACCGTAAGCCCCAGCGTTTCCGGCGTTTCTGTTTCGGGCAATATAATCTTGGCCATAACCAGAGCCGCCGGCGCCGAAAGAATTGAGGCTGAAACCAAATGCGCGGCTATTGCCGGAAAAACATTCTTCAGACAAGACACATAAAGCACCAGCACATTGGAAGCAACCGTTGCCATGCCGGCAGTAAGCACAACGCAAAATTCCGAACGGGTCATCTTTGCAAGGTATGGCCTGACAGTAAAAGCCGACTCCACCCCTACAAAAATATTGCTGGCAGCGACAAGCGATTCCGCTCCTGACAACCTCAGCAGTTTTGTAAACAAGATTGAAAAACCTTTGACAACAAACTGCATGACTTTGAAATAGTAAAGAATCGATATAAGCGCGGAGAAAAAGATAATGGCCGGAAATGCCTGAAACGCCAGAATAAAACCTATCGACTCTTCACCCGCCGCGTTGCGCGTGCCCGGCGGCAAAGCAAGCCTGCCAAAAACAAATTCCGTCCCGGCGGAAGCCGCGCTCAAAACCCTGACAACAATGTCATTCAGAACATGAAAAATTTTAATTCCAGCCGGAACATGAAAAATAAAAAGAGCAAACATAATCTGAATCACTACGCCCCATACGATTAAACGCCAATTCATCCGTTTTCTGTCTGACGACAAACACCACGCCACTCCAAGCAGACCGAATATCCCGAGGAGACTGATAAGATTATACACGTTCATACAGCATACCTTTCTATCTATGATTCCTGCGCCGTCCCGACCCGCGTTCCGGCGGGGCCATTTTGACAAGACGCGGATCAAATCTAGCTATGATTTCAACCAGATCTGACTGTTCCGCCATAACCGAATTAATATCCTTATACGCCATCGGCATTTCATCAATTTCTGCCGTAAGCACGCTGACCCCTTTTTGCTGCAGGAAGCGCTCCATTTCAGAGCTGGTAAACGCTTTTCGTGCCGCATTACGGCTCATTTTCCGGCCCGCTCCATGCGCCGCAGAATTCATGGATTCAGCGTTGCCCTTTCCGCGCACAACATATCCCGGAGTCGCCATTGAACCCGGAATAATACCTATCGCTCCAGCCCAGGCCGGAGTAGCACCTTTTCTATGCACAACCACTTGTTCCCCGAAATGTTTTTCCTTCCACGCAAAATTATGATGATTCTCAATATCAACAATAACGCAGGCACCCAAATTGCGCTTTATCCCGCTATGAATAAGCTCATGATTCGCCGCCGCGTAACGACCCATCAATTCCATTGCCTGCCAGTATTCACAGCCAGCCTCACTGTCAAGGCCAAGCCATGCCAATTCTTTCAAACCACCGGAAAGATCAGGATGCTTCTCCCGGGCCAGCTTGCTGTAACGAGTACACACATCAGCTCCCGTCCCGCGACTGCCGCCATGACTCAAAACAGCCAGATAACTGCCGGGCTCGATTCCTATGCCTTTCTTTTCAATTGTAAGAACACCAAACTCCACAAAATGATTGCCTGCCCCGCTCGACCCCAACTGTTCCCATGCCTTATCTTTCAGTTCACGCGTCACACGACTGACTGTCCAGTCCTCATCCATAACCCTATGCTGTTTCCTGTTCCTGAAACCCGCGCCAACGCCAAAACATGTTTCTCTTTCCAGCGCCCCTGCCAGCCGGTCTCGATCATCATCAAGCGCAGAAACAGGTATATCAAAAACCGTCATTTTCATCCGGCAAGCTATATCCATCCCAACAGCGTAAGGGATAACAGCGTTTCTTACAGCCAGCACACCGCCTATAGGCAGCCCGTATCCGACATGCGCGTCCGGCATCAGCGCGCCAGCCACCGTCACCGGCAAACTGCAGGCGTTTTCCATCTGCTGTATCGATTCGTCGTCTATCTCGTTGCCCCATTTTCGATACGTAACACTGCCGTTCCCCGTATTTACCTGTATTGTCTTCATATCAAAATCAAAACATTCTCACGGGTTAAATTCTCTTAAGTTGACTTAGACAAATAATATAGCAATATCTGACGATATAAGTGCAACATCATTTATTTAAATCAAGGAGATTATGCCATGAGATGTATTGACTTGTTTTCACTGGCTTTAAGCGCGGCGGTTTTGGGTTTCCCGGGATTATCGACAGGATCAGAAAACACGGCTCAGCAGATCAAACTGCCAGCCCCGTCAATCAAAGGCGCCGTTTCGCTGGAAGAAGCAATAAAAAAACGGCGGTCCCGGCGCAACTTCACGGATAAACCGTTGACCATGGAACAACTCTCTCAAATACTATGGTGCGCACAGGGTATCACCAGCGAAAAAGGACAAAGAGCCGTTCCGTCAGCCGGCGCAACTTTCCCAATGACTATATATGTGGCTGTTGACGATAAAACTTGCGGAAAAATTCCAGCAGGAGTCTACAAATATCTTCCCAGAGAACACTGTCTTGAATTTCACATTGCCGGCCCGGTACGTGAAGCTTTGTCCGCCGCATCGTTCAATCAGCTCTTTGTCTTCAAAGCGCCCGTATCACTTATATGCGTCGCGGAATACGCCATCACCACAAATAAATACGGAGAAAGAGGCGTGCGCTACGTTCACATGGAGGCAGGCCATATCGGCCAAAATGTTCACTTGCAAGCTGAAGCAATGGGACTCGGCACCTGTATGGTCGGCGCATTCAACGACGGCGCCGTCTCAAAACTTCTCAAACTTCCATCCAATCAGGAACCGCTGTACATAATGCCTATAGGCGAGCCGAAGTGACGTCAAATGTTCAGCCTGACAACATAAATATTCTTATCCGAACTGCCAACTACAACATGCTTCCCGTTTGGATGAAACCGGGAATCTGAAAACCGTCCCTCGTAAGATTCCATATTGAATATCACACGACAGGTATCAACATCCCACAATTTGACGGTATGATCCCATGACGAAGATATGACACGCTTTCCATCCGGACTGAAGTCCACATCATAAACACTGAAGCTATGCCCCCTGAACACTTTCACCTCAATGCCCGTGCTTAAAGACCAGAGCCTCAAAGTATTGTCCCGCGACCCGGAAAGCGCGTATTGCCCATCCGGACTGAAACGCACACTGATCACCCCGTCTTCATGCCCCTGAAACACACCCGCCTGAGAACCGTCTGCCGAATTCCACAACCTGAGACATTTGTCGTCGCTTCCTGACAACACAAGACTGCCATCGCCATTGAACGCCGCCGCGCGCGCCGCGCCGTTTTTTTTATCTCCGAATTCTCTTATCTTCGTACCTTGTTCTAGATCGCGCAATATCAGCACCCCTATATCAGACGAATTAACAATATATTTACCGTCCGCGCTGACATCAATGCCGGTGATGCCGCCCTCTCTTTTCGGCTTATGTTTCCATATCAACGTCCCATTTTCGATATTCCACAATATGAGTACACCTTGACGGTCACCGGAAAGAGCGAACATGCTGTCCGGGACAAAGCGGACATCTGTAATGCCGGCTTCATGCCCCACGAACGACCACTGCTCCCGGCCATCCTCAAAATTCCACAACTTCAGTACCCCGTCTTCCGAAGCTGACAGTATAAATCTTCCGTCTGAACTTATATCCAAACCCGTTATTTCGGCCTCATGCCCCTGCAAAGACCTGATTTCACTAGATTCAACAACTGTTTGGGATACAACAACTGGTTGAACCAATTGCGCTTTCACCGGCGCTAGCCGCTTTATTTCAGCGTTCAGTAGCAACCTTTTTTTAATGTCTTCAATAACTTCCCGCTCATTATGAGCCTCGTCATCATCAGCTGTAGCACACGAAACCAGCCAGTCTTCCAGTAAAGGGTATATTCTGGCCTTCTCGTTATCCGGAACGCGGGATGCGGCATCATCAAACGCCTCGAAAAACTCCCGGCTGTTAAGGGCAACAAATTCATTGAGTGACCGGGTAACGCCATCCTGCCCGAATTGATCAACAAGCCACTGCTGTTCCAGCGGTTTCAACTCTTCGTCAGCCGCAATAGCCCAAAAAGCGCAACAATAAAGAAAAGTCCGCGCCTCCAATGAATAATCCTTGGCACAGAAAGGTGGAGCAAAACGATTCATTTAGAATCCTACATCTCCCACAAATACAACATTCTGGTTTGCGGGAACTTGTTTAGCAAACTGTTAACCGGATTCCATGTTTGCATTGATTTGAAAAAATCAGCTATCTTAAATTCTTCTTCGTAACGGTAAACTTTGACACTATCCTCTCCGAGCAGTTCGGCCGTTTTTGCTAGAGCATTTTCCCAATAACCAATTTCATCAATCAACCCGCATTTCAAAGCCGTGTCGGCATTAAAAATACTGCCGTCTGCCAGCCTCTGTACTTCTTCCGCCGGAAGCTTTCTTCCTTCACTTACAAGCGATTTGAAACGATTATGCAGGTTGTCAATAATGCCCTGCAGCATCAGCGATTGCTCTATTGTCAAATCACCGCCAAAAGGATTCAACAAATCCTTGTTAGGACCTGACTTAACCACAACTTCCTTGACCCCTATCTTCTCGCCCAGCCCGCGAACATTTAGCATCTGCATAAGGACGCCTATCGAACCGGTAATAGTCGTAGGATGAGCTATAATATAATCAGCCGCGAGCGCCACATAATAACCGCCCGAAGCCGCAACATCACCGAACACAGCAACCACTTTCCTGTCTTCACGGCTCTCTTTGAAATCTTTTAACGCCTTATACAAAATGTCGCTGGCCGTAATCCCGCCGCCACCGCTGTCCACCTCCAGAATAATCGCCTTCACGTCCTGATCACTAGTGGCTTTCTTGATTGACCTTAACGCGCTTTCTGTCGAACCAAGATTTTTCACAAAAGAACTCCCGCTTCCCTCAAAGGCAATAAGACCATAAAGCGGAATTCTCACAACTTTGACATCACCGGAACCACACGACCAGATTTCGTTCATCTCCGGCCGCTCATCCACACCTGCCTTATGCACCCTTATAGGCTGGGAAAAAGACATGTTCACCATGACCAGCGCAACAATCACAAAAAACATCACGATCAATGCCAACGATTCAATCGCTATCAGCACCCACAGGCAACCATGTCTTGATTTTTTCTCTTGTTCCATGAGTCTTTTTTACCAGTTTTAAGGCCAATTCCGCAAGAACAGTTTTTTGCAATTTAAGAAACCTTGTTTATGAGCTATTTATTGTCGTATTATACCCAAGCAAGGAGCTAAAATTGATGAAAATTGTCATACTTGATGGATATACACTAAACCCGGGAGACCTCGACTGGTCCATACTGGCCGAATTCGGGCATTATAAAGTTTACAACCGCACCACTCCGGCCCAAACCATCAAAAGATCAAAAGACGCTGATATAATCCTAACCAACAAAACAGTTCTTTCGCACGATACAATCAATCAACTCCCGAAACTTAAATACATAGGAGTCCTGGCTACCGGTTACAACGTGGTTGACATCAAAACAGCCCGCGAAAAGAATGTAACCGTTACAAATATCCCGGCGTACGGCACACCGTCTGTCACCCAAATGGTTTTTGCACATCTTTTAAACTTCACTCAGCATGTCGCACAACACGCGCAAGATGTTCGCCGGAAAAAATGGTGCCGCTCAAAGGACTTCTGCTATTGGGATCACCCGCTCACGGAACTCGCCGGCCTGACCATGGGCATTGTAGGATTCGGACGAATAGGACAGGCTGTCTCCCGTGTCGCTCTGGCATTCGATATGCATGTGCTGGCATTTGACACAACTCCCCATGTCAACATTCCAGACAAAGTAAAATTCGCCGACCTTG
>JBFZFB010000013.1:0-8060 GCA_041306605.1 Lentisphaerota bacterium
ACAACATATCACAAAACATACAACATCTCGCATAAGAACAACACAATCGTAATACAATCGTAACATAACCATAACAACGCCTTTACGCGATTTAAAACGCTTGAAAATACTCACCCTAGACAACATAAGCCTGACATCAATTTGATTGATTCTAAAGACTTAAAAGCCTTCTTTTTGCACCTCTTGAGACCTTGCAACATGTTGCCGCATGTGCGTTTTACTGTGGCATAAGTAATCCTACCGCATATCAGCAAATATCCGCAAATATCAGTAAAAGTACATTAAACCGACATGAAATATGTACATAAAAGATGACTTTAGATGGCAAAACATATGTCTTTTGAACAAAATGACATGTAAAGGATGACTCACCATGAAAACGTGTTTTGTGCTGATTTTAAGGCCAAAAGACAGGAAATGGACGTCAAAAGGGAAGCATGGATGGTTATGTTTGTTGTGTTTTTTACAGAATATTAGGAAACCGCCGGCGATTCCTTCTTTATTCTTTCTGCATCCGACATCATCCGGCCCGACACTCCAACAGCCTTGCTGAGTACCGACTGCTACCTTTATGCTACCTTTTCGCGCATCCAAATAGAGATGTAGTAAAAAGAACGCAAAAGCAGAAAAGCGCAAAGTCTTAAAACTGATGATCTCTGAAATGGACTGTATTTATTGATCGAAATGGTGATAAGTGTAAGCATTAATTGATAGAAAAATTGGTGGCGGCAGAGGGACTTGAACCCCCGACCCGCGGATTATGATTCCGCTGCTCTAACCAACTGAGCTACACCGCCACTAGATGAAAAACGCGATTCTCTGTTTTTTCAATAACTTCCGGTTATGTGTCTTGCGTCAAAAAAAACGGCATGGCACGCGCTTTTATAACCGCTTGATCGAGGCAATACTATAAGGAGGAAAATGCAATTATCAATACTTTTTATGGCAGGCCGGTTATTTGACGCAGTAAAACAGATCTCCGCATGCCGGGGTTAATCCCATGTGAATTATCTCTTTTTCATCAAATAAATCGGAAACATTTATAACTTTAACCTGAAATCCGGCTTCGCGCAGGCGGTCGGCAAAGTCGGGTCCGTACCGTCTTACGTGACCTTTGTGCCCGAAAATACGAAGACGGCTTTGCGGATCCAGCGCGGCCGGGTCATCAAAAGTTTTATCGGCATTTACGGGAACCATGATTATCGCCCATCCGTTTTTTCTGAGAACCCTGAAAAGCTCGCTTATGGCCTTGCGGTCGTTCTCAATATGTTCCAGAACATGACTGCAGTAGATTACATGGAAAGATTCGTCGGGATATTTGATGTCCGTGATGTCCATTTTCAGGATTGCTTTCGGATTCAGCAGATCGGCTGTTATGTAATCATCGCCGAGTTGTTTTCTGATTTTATTTTCGAAACACTCTTCCGGCGCGATGTGCAGCATCCTTTTCCATTTTCCATCAAACAGATCTGTTTTTTTCGTTAGATACAGCCACGCGAAGCGCTGGCGTTCCAGTGATCCGCAGTATACGCATTGAGCGTCTTGGCGGAAATCTCTTTTTGAACGGTGGAATTTCCGGGAAGACCTGCCGCAGACGGGGCACAGTCTTTTTGTTCCCGTGTAATAAATTTTCAGGAAGAGATTTTTTACTCTCGCAAAAATTCTGTTTATCCGTTTTTTCATGGTTTATATTTAAATTTAATAAAACTAATACACATTACACGGTGTTTATGCATGGAATCAGGCCCTGCTTGCTCGTGTTGAGCTGGCGGTAGCTACTTCGCCACCTGCAGGTCTTTTTCAAGTTTCTTGTCGCGCGCGCAGCCCAGCGCCACAGCGCTTCTGTAATATTGGCGGGCCGATTCTACGTCGCGGGGTGTTATTAACAGCATTATTTGAGCGAGATCATAATGGGCCGCCGCCAGTCTGGGGTTGATTGACAGCGCGCGTTTCATTTCCTGTTCGGCGTCGGCAAAACGGCCCAGTCCGAAATAGGCGGTGCCCAGCACAACATGAGCTTCAGCATTCGACGCGTCTTCCTTTAAAAGTTCCTGAAGCACTGAGACGGCGTCGGAGAATTCGCCTGTTTCGCATTGGGCCATACTTATCAGAAGGCGCGTAAGAGTGTTGTCAGGATCCATCTTCATTGCTGAGAGCAGAACGGGACGGGCTTCTTTTGCCCGCCCTTTTTTTATCAAATCTTTGGCTTCGGCGTGCATGTCCGTTACGGCCTTGGTGTTTTTTTCCCAGGATGTTTTCATTTCCAGAATGGCCTGCATGGGATTGCCGTTCTCATTGCCCTGATTGTTGGCGATGGGGCCGGTGGAAGTTTCACCCGGCAGGTTTACCTTCTTTAGCGTGGTATCAAGCTGTTGACTGCAATAGAGCATGCGGAACTTCACCATGCCGGGCTGCCATTCGGGATATGTTTGATTCAGTTGAGAGTACAATTCGGAGGCCTTTTTGTACAAAGTAGCGGCTTTCATCATATCGCCGTTGTCTCTTGCTTTGTCGGCGTCAACCAGGTTTTTATAGGCGTTCTGGAACTGGATTGCAGCCGGATCACCTTCAGTTTGAGCTGAAAAGGCAGTCAAAGCGCAGGCCGTCATGGCGCATAAAACTGATATAAAAAGCTTTCTCATTTGGCCATAGTCTATCTTTTAAGCTCTATCAGTCAAGTATTGCTCGTTTAAAATTGAACTTTTAATCCGGCACCTGTTACAGTAAAAGGATAAATGCGCTGTAACATACGTTGATTTCACCGCGTTAAATGCTAAAGGAAAAAATATTTTAATGAAAGAATACGCGGAATTACATTGGGTCAGAACATGCTATGCCTGTGCTGATAACCATGACCGTCTTGTCATGTTGCGCGCCGAACGTGCATACGGCAAAATAACATTCACACAGGCGCGGCCCGATAGCCCGACATTCATTAAAGACGCCCGGAACGGCGTTCCGGTTGTCGCGTCCATGTCAACGCGTGAGAGTTTCACGCGTTGGCTTGAAGCCCCGTTTAAAACTTTGCGCAAGGCGGTAAAGGTTCTGCCGACCCTTCTCGATATTCAGCTCCCGTTTCCGTTGGAGGATTGCGTTTACATGTTTGTAGCCGGCCGGCGTCCGGAAAACAACTCCACTGCCGGCCTGGCGGTGGGCGCGCGTATTGCCAATGTCAGAAAAAAGATTGCCCGCTTCGAGGCTATGAAAATCAATCCGGTGGTTCTTGATCAGGACGGGCTTGCCATCTGGACTCAGAGCCTGCGCGAATTGCCGGCGACCGAGGGAGATAAAAAAAAGCCGCGAGTCATAATGTATTTGAATGGAATTTTCTCCACGCTTGTTCTTGGGAGAGGAGATGATTTCCTAAGTGCTCACAGCGTGAACGCTGATGACCCCGGCAGTATCAAACGTTTGTTGAATGCCCAGCTCGGGAATCCGTCTGAAGTGCATTGGATATGGACCGGCCCTGACGCCGGGGATCAGGAGCGTGTTACAGATATTCATGCCATGCTTGCAAATGATTGGCCGGGCCATTCGGATTTTCATGATGACCCCGGCACTTTTCTGGTGCGCGCCATCGCAGTCCGCGCTTTATTACCCGGTCCGATGCGCTGTAATCTGAGAATGGGCCAGCTGGCTCATCCGGCGATTTTACAGAAAGGCAGAACGCGGGAAGTAAAAGCCGCTGTTGTTTGCCTTCTGGCCGGATTAATCCTCTGCGGCGTGAATGTTCTGGCGCAGAATCTTGTAAAAAACAGGCAGGACGATATGAACCGCGCGCTAGGCGCCATGGCGGACGGGCTTGCCGGTTATCATGTTGCGGAAAAAGGAGATGACGCCCTGAAAACGCTGAACGGGTTGCTGGAAAACCGCATGAAGCTTTGTCAGCCGTTTCTCGATTCTGTTGAAAACCAGTCTGTTATCGGCATTATTACCGGCATGGTAAAGGCGGGGGATGCGAACGGTCTGCGCTATGAAACGCTTTCTGCCGGATGGCGTGAAGTGATAGTCGTTGGAACTGCTCCGGACGCGGCAAGCTGTGAAAAACTTATTTCTTATATAAAGCAGGAAGGATTTTCCGCAGAGCTGGAGAAGAAGGACAGCCTGCCTGATACCCGGATACCATTTACCCTGACCTGCAGGAGGTTGCAATGAAAGAGCGGATTATACTTATTGTTCTGTGGGTTCTGGCGGTACTGGCGCTGGCGACGGGTGGGTTCATGACCGTTGTGTCGAAACGCGCTATCGAAGAAGCGTCATCGGTTCTTGCGCGCAAGTCGGAAAAAGATCTGGTGGAGCTCAGGGCGATGAGCGCCGGGTGGGCGCGCTATGTGGCGGCCCAAAAACTTTTCGAACAACTGCCGCACAAAAAGCCGGCGGAGCTGGATGATATTCTGAAGCAGGTACTGCCGGAGTATGACATGGATAATTCCCGGCAGGAAGATGCTGAGATTACTCCGGGCTGGCGTATTTGCCGGCGTGAAATGGTTTTTCGTGACGTGCCGGTTGAGAAAATAATGAACTTTATTTACGAAGCCGAGATGTCCGGCAAAAGAAACGAGAGCAGGCTCAGGCCGCCGTGGCGGGCGGCCCGCTGTATTATCAGATCATCCTCGCGTTCACCCGGACTGGGGCAGGTTATACTTCAGATGGAAGCGGTTGCCGGAACTGAAAATTAACCCGGAGATTGCATAAAAATCAGTCCTTCTCTGTCCATATCTCCCCCGATGATGGATGTCGGGGCTACGAAACATTGAATAATGTCAGTCTTGAGCCGCGAGCCACCCGCCGCGGGTGGCGAGTAGGCTCGGAGGCAATGTTGGCATCTTCCTTATCTCAGGATCAACTTGAACAGAGCCACCGAAACCACTCCGCCTAGGAGTCCTGCCAGAAGCAATCTCTGAAGTTCCGGGTGCATCCGCCACCCGACCACAACATCCCGAATCGCCGCGACAATCCCTCCGGTCAGAATGGCGTCGGCACATTCTCCGATTTCCTCCGCCCGTGATCGTCCTGCCCCAAACCGGCGAAACCCCAGGGTCGCACCGACGATGAGCGCAACGGACGTCATACTGATCACGATTGCGACCGCCAGTAGTATCGCTTCCTTCATATTCATCTTTGGGCCAACAGTACTTATTCACACTAACTAAATTTCAAATGCACTGTGCATTTAATATGGAATAAGTTTGGCGAATGGAATGGGTGGAATCAATATAAATATTTAAAATTATTCCTCCGACTTTGTCTTTTGCCAGCATGACAAACAATCCATTCGAGACGGGTCAACTACTCCAATCTTCTTCTGAATTGGTCTTTGAGACGCTTGTTACGTTCTTGAAAGTCAATAACCAGAGTCTGACGCTAACGGCCTAGTCCGCAGGTTCACGATAAGCTCCACCCTCTGGTTGGACATTCATTTCTCAGGCTCGACAATTTCACCCGAAAGCAAGATGGCAACTCCAAGTCGTGGCGCCGAATTCGTCGAATGCGGATACAATCCTTGAGCTAGTAATGTCCGATAAGGTTCTGTCTGTTGCCACGAAAGATCACCTTCGGGAATAGCGGCCCGAAATCCTATTCGATAGTACCACCAGTCGGTATCGTAGTAGCGCTTGAGATCAACAGATTCTATCCTGTAGGTCAGCTGATCGGCTTTGGTGGCGCGAACATATTCATTTGCAATTTGACAGGCACGGGTTTGGGTAAGTGAGGGTTCCTTGCTTTCGCTTGGATTCCAACTCGGTGATCCCTTAAACGTGTCGTCCACAAATCGGATATTCGTGATTTTCCCATACCACATGACGCCGCAACCATGTGATCGGAAACTGTCCGATCCCGCAGCCAGACTGGCGGCAATAACGAATAGCGCCACGATGTTCAATTTGGTTTTCATATTTGTCCTCTTGCCACAACAGTATTTATTCACACTAACTAAATTTTAAATGCACCGTGCATTCAATATGGAATAAGTTTGGCGAATGGAATGGGTGGAATCAATATAAATATTCAAAATTATTCCTCCGACTTTGTCTTTTGCAGGCTTAAACAAGTTGTGCCACCTCATCTCAAAGTCCATTGTACAGGTCTGACACTGACGGCCCACACATCTATCAACCCTCATTTTCTAGTTTCTAGGTCTGACCCTGAAGGGTGACTGTGAGCGGGAGAACATGCAGAAGGCAATGAGACGGGTTGAACAGAACGCAGGCGCACCGGGAGTTGACGGGATGAAAACCCACCAACTGCGCAGGTATATGGAAAGGCACTGGGAAAAGATCAAAGCCTCGATACTGGAAGGAACTTACAAACCCTTTCCGGTACGAAGGAAAGAGATCGGGAAACCTGACGGAGGAGTCAGGCTTTTAGGGATTCCCACGGTGTTGGATCGTTGTATTCAACAGGCGATAGCGCAGGTACTGCAGGAAATCTGGGAACACACGTTTTCAGAGTACAGTTATGGGTTTCGACCGGGAAGGTCGCAACACATGGCAATCCGGCAGGCGAAATGCTACGTTAAGGAAGGCTACACCCATGTTGTGGATATTGATCTGGCGAAATTTTTCGACCGGGTCAATCATGACCGGCTGATGAGCCGGCTTGCCCAACGCATAGAGGACAAACGGGTGCTGAAAATCATCCGGGCATTTCTGAACAGTGGCATACTGATTGGCGACGTTGTTGAAGAACCAGGCGAAGGAACACCGCAGGGAGGACCGCTATCACCATTGCTGGCGAACATAGTGCTGGACGAACTCGATAAAGAGCTCGAAAAGCGCGGGTTACGCTTTGTGCGTTATGCGGATGACTGTGCGATATACGTCAAGAGCAAATGTGCGGGAGATCGAGTAATGCGGAGCATAAGCCGCTTCATAACCCGCAGGCTAAAACTTGCGGTCAATGAGGCAAAGAGCAGTGTAACCCATCCGTGGATAAGCCGGTGTCTTGGATTCCGGATAACCCGGATGTTCGGGGTTACGCGAATCGGAATACACCCGGAAAGCCTCAAACGGTTCAGGGAGAAAATCCGGACTCTGACCGCCCGCGAGCGCGGGCGGAGCATAGAACAGATCATAAGTGAAACGAACAGGTACGCGCACGGCTGGTGGAATTATTATCACATAGGCGGATCAAAGACCATCATGGATGAGATCAATGACTGGATTCTGCGCAGGCTGAGAGCCTACGTATGGAAACAGTGGAAACTTCCGAGAACGAAGATTCATGAACTCAAACGGCGCGGAGTCTGTCATCACTGGGCTGTGGCCATCGGCAACACCCGCAAGGGTGCGTGGCGACTGAGTAAACACGGACAAGTGATCCACGCTCTGCCTGAAAAGTACTTCACCGCACAACTCGGGCTTGTTTTACTTGGATAGATTATTGTCAACGTCAGCCGAACCGCCGTATACACGATCTGTACGTACGGTGGTGTGGGAGGGGGCCTCAGCGATGGGGCTCCCTATCCCTATGTGACTCTTCTTGAATCTGTCGTAATACGCCTTCAGATCAATTCTGTATACAGGGTCTGGTGGATTACCTGGCGGGTATGTTTCCCGCCTGTAGGTAATTGTCAGTTGGGTATGACCGATTTGTTCTTCTGAAAGTCCGAAACCGGGAGACCACACAAGACCATTTGTGATAGAGACTTGCAGGCCAGACGTGTAAAGGACGTTGGTGGAGTTGAACAAGCGAACGTTCATTCGGGCGAAGAGATGCTCGTTCGTAACTGCTAGACACTGCACGGTGAATCCGATCATTTCTTGGTGGGGATGAAGGGTCATGGCGGGTTCCACCGTGACGCGGATGCCGTAGTTGGATTCGTTTTCAGGCGTAACGTCTATCATGGGTACGAGGCGAGCAGTAGCCGTCTGCGCCCAAAGGCCCAGCAGTATTCCGGCGAGAAGTCTGTATGTTTTCATCTTCGTCTTTCCGTCACAACGAGGAGTTCACCGAACCCATAAAGGGCGCGTCGTAGACGCGAGTCGACCCGTAAAGGGTCGACTTTCGGTGCAACGACTTGTTCTCCTTGTATTTTTCAAATGTTTGATATACACAGC
>JBFZFB010000014.1:0-2646 GCA_041306605.1 Lentisphaerota bacterium
GATTTGTCTGCCTGTCAGTTTTCCTGCCTGTCTGGCGATCAGCGACGACGTGGAACCGGTGCAGAAAATCTTGAGAGACTCCAGGTCGTAGAGGCTTTTGAGTTCCGCCTCCCATTGAGGGCTCTCCTGAACTTCATCGAGAAACAGATACAATTTTCTGTCACGATCATGCATAAACAGCTTCCTCATGTTCCTGACGTGTTCTAATATCGGGATACCGGACAAAGCAGGGTGATCGAGGGCAAGGTAGAGGATCTCCTTCTCAGGAACGGTTTTTTCCAGAAGGGTTTTGATGATCTGTTTCAGAAGGGTGGTCTTGCCGGTACGTCTGCTGCCGATAAAGACTTCGATCTGTTTCCGTGTGAGGTAAGTCGAAATTTTTTCGAGATAGGCATCACGACTTATGCCGGTCTCGATTTTCTTTCCTTCCCACCACGGATTCAAAGCATAATAAATAGCGTCCATATGGACATCTGTACATCTAATCGAAGCTTTTGTCAAATAATTTCGATTATGGTCGAAACTATTTGACAAACAGGTGAGCCAATTGCAAAAGTCGTCATTCCCGTGCAAACGGGCAAATAGGGGACAGCATCAATATATAAGTTATTATGCCGATTTCAGGTCAAATCCGAAGGGGTATTTAGGGGTCTTAAACATTTAAACTTTCTCATCTCTGCAAAGGTGACAAATAGGAGACGTTCGTGCTGAACGTTTTTGTAGAGCTGGTCTGGGCAAACTGGACAGGTGTTGGGTGGTACACTTTTAAATGACCATTGACACCGAAAAACAACATCAATGATAACGCATGGAAGTCAACACTGACATTTCCGCCAAAGGCAAGGTGATGCCTGCTTCCTCGGGGTCAGAGACCATTTTTATAAAAGTGTTGACATGATATCATATTGTGTTATCATTCGTCTATGATTGGCAAACACAGGAAAACCCTTGAAGCCATATTTACCAACCCCGTTAATGGAAACATTGAATGGTCGAGGATAGAAGCGTTGTTCGTTGCTGCGGGGTGTGTTGTGGTGGAAGGTTCCGGTTCTTCCGTTACCTTTGAGAAAAATGGGAAACGGGCTTACTTCCATCGTCCTCATCCTCGTAAGGATTCGTTAAGGTAGAGAGTGTCAGACGCCAGACATTTTCTTGAATCTATAGGAGTGAAGCCATGAACGCCATGAAGTATAACGGATATGCTGCACGTATCGAGTATGACGCCCACGACCGGATATTTGTCGGTCATTTGGCCGGTGTACGTGACATTGTGGGGTTTCACGGGGAGTCTGTTGAAGAACTTGAAACCGCATTCCATGAGGCGGTTGATAATTATCTTGCCGCTTGCGCCAAACTTGGACAACAACCCCAAAAACCGGTCTCTGGCAAGATATTGCTGCGAGTGCCGCCGGAAATTCATTCCGCAGCAATAATGGTGGCCGAAAGCGAGGGCAAAAGCCTCAACCAGTGGGCCGCTCATGTTTTGGCCGAGGCTGTGCACTGTAGTTGATCCAGACTGCGGCCTTGACCTTTGGTGAATTCAACTCGAAGTGCACCATTTTAAGATAACCGTAAGACATAACAGGGGATCTGGTAGTATAAGAAGCACGACCGATCTTATACCCGGAAGGAGCCTGTTATGTCATATACACATCTTACAGAAAATGATCGATATAAAATCAGTTACTTAAAGAGTGCCAGATTCAGCCTGCGTGAGATAGCACGAAGGATAAACCGACACCATACGACCATCAGCAGAGAACTTAGAAGAAATGATGATCCATTGTATGAGCATAACATTTACTGGTACGACTGGACTAATCCCGAAGCGCTTAAGCGCCGACACAAAGCCCGGCATTATCGACGCAGTTCCAATCAGGATCTCGTGAACTACGTTGAACGCAGACTCAAGGATGATTGGTCTCCGGAAGAAATTGCTCAGAAGCTAAAAGCCGATTATCCGGACGATGACAAAATGCGTGTCAGTCATGAAACCATTTACCGATGGATCTATTCTGACGCAAAAGACGGCGGCACACTTTACACTCATTTACGGCGCAGGCGGAAAAAGCGCCGCAGGCAAAAGCGATACGGCTCGGGAAGACGATTCATTTCCGGCCGTATCGGGATTGCCGAACGGCCGGTCATTGTCGAGAGCCGGGAACGCTTTGGTGACTGGGAAGGCGATACGATTGAGGGCAAGAAGAGCAGTGGGTATATCGCCACTCATGTTGAGCGTAAAAGCCGTTATCTGATGGCCGCTAAACTTGACAACAAGAAGTCTGATTCTCTCACGATGAAAAGTATCAGGTTGTATTGGGGTCTTCCGAGAAAGATGCGGAAAACGCTTACTGTTGATAACGGCAGCGAGTTTTCTAATTTCAAAGAGCTGGAAAATAAAACCGGTTTAACGGTTTATTTTGCTGATCCATATGCCGCCTGGCAGCGTGGGACAAACGAGAATACAAACGGCCTTCTTCGTCAGTACTTCCCAAAAGGATCAGATTTCAGCAAAATCTCTAAAGAAGATCTTGCATTTGCAGTGAAAAAGCTTAATCATAGACCAAGAAAGTGCCTTGACTACCAGTCACCCCATGAAGTGTTCCGGCATAGATCAAGTGGTGCACTTGCAACTTGAATTCACCC
>JBFZFB010000015.1:0-17607 GCA_041306605.1 Lentisphaerota bacterium
ACGGTGTACCTCAACGATGCCGGCGGCGTGATAACAAACTTCCAGGTGCAGACGCTGACGATCGGCAATGGCACACTGACGCTGAATGCCGGCGCCGCGATCACTATTGGCACCAGCACCAATTGCGGCGATCTGACACTCGGTAAAGCGTACGGCGGCGGCTCTGCCACACTGGCGCCCACGGGTCCGTTCACCGCCTACCTCAGAACGAATACGGTGACCGTGGGTCAGGCCACCGCCAATGGGAGCGCTATCACGGGAACGCTGGACCTGCGCAATGCCGTCCCGAGTCAAAGCACATTCGCCTGCGCCACGTTGAACATCGGTATCATCGCAGGGAACAGATGCGGCACCGGCAATGTGTACCTGAACGACACCGGCGGGGTGATCACGAACCTGCAGGTACAGAACCTGACTTTCGGCAACGGCAAGCTGGTTATGAAAAACGGATCCGGAACAACGATCGGCAGTAGCACCAATCGCGGCAGTCTTCTGATGGTCGGTGGAGGTGTCAGCGGCACGGAGGCGGCCAACTGGGCGCCAACCGGAGGAACGTTCTCGGCCTACGTCACCAACATGATTCTGGGCCAAACCGCAGGGGTGGGCACACTGAATCTGACCAACACGACTCTGCAGGCGCTTGACGTCAGCGGCACGGCTACGATCGGTTACAGCGGAAGCGGAAAGGGAATCGTCTATCTTGGCCCCGGCAGCGCATCCTTCAGAGATCTGAAGATTGGTGTGGGTACGACAGCGACGAACAATCTTTTAAGACTGAACGGCACGCAATTAACAATAGGAAACAACCTCACGAATGTGTTTAACGTGGCGCTTACCAACAGTGTTGTGCTGGATTTCAGTTATCCGGGGACCGAACTGGCTGTATATGGCGATTACCACAGTTTTGGGCCGGCTACAAATCTTCAGACGTATGTGAATGACGGACGGATTACTGCCGTAAGCGGAAGTATTAATCAGATTGGATACGACGGCACATACAGCCGCATCAAGCCGTTCAGAACAACACTTATTATAATACGGTAATCAGACCCGTATAATGGTTGTTTTTCAAACCCACTGTCCGGACATCACATATTGCTTGATCAAGCTTGGCGTGATCATGCAATATATGAAGATTAACTGGAGCTTGAAAATATGACAGTGCTTGAAAATAAGGCGAAAATTCATATTCCACTGGCTGTTCTGGCACTGGATTCCGGAGGATCAAAGTGCGAGGCACTGCTCGTGGCTGCGGATGGAACGGTTTTACGCTTCGCGCGCGTATCGGAGCCCGGCCAGAGCGGCCGCAGTCCGGCGACAGTAGAACGCGCCACCTGTTCGGTGCTGAAAGACATAATCGTGGACAACCTGATAAAACCAATGGATATTGACCCTGAAAACACCGGACCACTGGCTCTGGCCGGTGAAACATACGGTATTGTTGTAACAACAGGAACAGGTGCGCGTGTCACAGGAACCACCCGCGACGGACGCAGGCTTGTTCTGGACGGTTTCGGGCCGGTACTCGGCGACGAAGGGAGCGGCTATCAAATTGGACTGGCGGCAATGCGGGCGGCGGCACGCGCCGAGAGACACCCCCGTCACGCGACAACTCTGCAGTCCCGTATCCTCGAAATATGCTGTGATTCTTCAACCAACAAAAAAGATGATCCGATAAAGAAAGTGCAGGAGCTTGTCGGCTTCAGCCTGAAAGTGCATGACCGTTCGGTTATAGCAGGAATGGCGCGTATTGTTGACGAAGAAGCCCGGCGCGGCGATGTTATTGCTCTTGAGATATTGAAAAACTCCGCACAAAATTTATCTGAAACCGTCAGAGATCTTTCGGACCGTTTGGCAATAGCATCGGACGACTATCCTCTTCTGGCAATAGGTAGTGTTGCTGTAAAAAGTGATATTTACTGGGATGAATTCAGCCGCCGGGTATTATCTTTCGCCCCGCGATTCAGAATGATACGCCTGAAATATCCACCGGCGGCGGGGGTGGCGCTTGTTGCTCTGTCCCGCATGGACGGAGTTGACATACAGGCGGTGCGTCAGCGGCTGTTTTCTTCAATTGAGGAGGTAATGAAAAAATGACACCTGTTGATTATTTAACTGCTATTCGAAACATTCTTAATCATCTGGAAGGCACACAACTGCCGGCCATTGAACGCGCCGCGGATCTGATGGTGGCGGCGTTATCACGGCGCGGCGTGATATACTGCGCGGGCATAGGACACGGAATACAGGGTGATTTTATCAACCGGGCCGGCGGGCTGGCCGCTGTAAAAGAATACAAAGACGAATGCAAAGAAGGTGATGTTGTGATGCTTGGGTCTGTTTCAGGTCGCAACGAAAAACCGGTATCCATTGCTCTTGCGTGCCGCGAAAAAGGTGTTTCAACTGTCGGGCTGACATCAATGGCATACACGCAGAAGGTCAAATCTATTCATGCTTCAGGTCTTCGCTTGTATGAAGTTGTGGATGTTGTTATTGACAACGGAGCTCCTTACGGTGACGCGGCAGTAATGATAAAAGGTTACGAACACGAGCTGCTGCCTGTTTCAGGCGTTGCTGATGCCGTGACGGGCCACATGATTTTGGGAAGAGTAATGGAGAAGATGAGTCTGGCCGGTAAGCCGGCCTCTGTTTTCATGAGTTTCAACCGCGCGGGGGGCGAAGAAGCGTATAAAAAATCTCTGGCGCAATATGAATCAAGGGGGTATTGACAATGCGATATATCAAGGATGCGATTAAAGTACTAGGTATGCTGGATGAATCACAAATAAGTGCCGCAGCACAGTGCCTGGCGGACAGGGTTGAGGCAGGCGGCAGTTTGTTTTCGTTCGGAGCGTCACATGCTTTTATTGTAACAGAGGAACTGGTTTATCGTGCCGGCGGTTTCATGCTGGTGAATCCGATTTATCCGCATGGAATGAATTTCAGCGTCAAGCCCATGACGCTTACATCAAAACTGGAGCGTGTACCGGGGCTGGGCCGTGAACTACTTGCCAATTCACCGGCAAAAAAAGGTGACGTGCTGATTATCACATCCAACTCCGGCCGTAATGCCGTGACAATTGATATGGCCCTGCTGGCAAAGGAACGCGGTATAACAACCGTGGCGATTACCGCGCTTTCATACGCCGGCCAGGTGGCCAGCCGGCACCCATGCGGAAAAAACCTGCCGGAACTGTGCGATCTGATTATAGACACCAAGGTTCCGTTTGGCGACGCGGCGGTGGAAATTAAAGGCTGTCCTCAAAAAGTGGGTCCCCTATCCACCGTTGCCGGATGCGCCATCGCTAACGAACTGGTGGTACAGACAGTGGAATTACTCACAAAAAGAGGCATTGAAGCGCCTGTTTTCTTGAGTGCCAATTTGGATGGTGGTGAAGCTTACAACGCGCGGCTTCTGGATAAATATAAAGACAAGATCCATTACCTGTAAGACAACCTTTTGACCTGCAACATAATGAAACATCAAATAGAAAATGATTACCTGCAGGTTATTTTCGACGATAGTTCCGGAACTTTCAGCGCCGTTGAACAGATTACGGGCAAGCTTTTCCTGACGGACGGCAGACTTGAAGAAGCGCGTGAAACTGTGAAGGTTGACTCCGTTCAGGATCCTGTTTTTGGCAGTGGCCTGCGTATTCTTCTGCAGTCATCAGACGGTAGTGAGAATTCACTGGAACTTTACCCGAATCTCCCTTTTCTGCTTATTCGAGGAACACTGCACAATGCAGGAAAAGACCTGCTCGATATCACAAAGAGTGTCCCGGCGATATTCAATCTCGAATTGGACGCGCCGGTCTCGCAACTTCAGACTATGGGAACAGGCGGATTGCTTGCGCCGGGTGAAAATCCCGGCAGTTATTTTTTCCTCACCTGTGCGGATCCTGCAACGCGGCACGGAGTTGTGGCCGGGTGGCTGTCCTCCGACCGCGGAGCCGGAGTACTGTTTTCGCAAATCAAAGATGACAAGGTCGAATTCAAGGCTCAGATTGACTATGGGCATTTGCGGATTCCCGCCGGCCGGACCGCCCGGCTTGAGACTCTGGTCATAGGCTGTTTCAGCGATGCCCGCATTGGGCAGGAAAGGCTCGCGGATGCTGTATCCGGATATTACCGGATCAAACTTCGACCCCGGAGCGGCGTTTACTGCACATGGTATTCAGAACAACATGGCGGGGCGGGAGATGAATCTTCAACAATCGAACTTGCTGGTTTTGTCGCCAAGGAATTAATGCCGTTTGGACTGACAGTTATACAGATTGACGATCGCTGGCAGGATGGCCCGGAACTGGACGGGCCAACGCGCGGGTTTGAACGATGCCGTCCCGGCGGGCCGTACCCTAACGGCATGGAACCAGTGACGAAAGCTCTCGATAAACTTGGATTAACATTTGGCCTCTGGTGGCTGCCGTTCGGGCGGAACCATGCAGCGCCGGACTATGCGGACCGTCAGCATTGGTTTGCCCGGTGGTCTTCAGGCGATGTGATGAAAACCAAGGCATTCGGAGGTACCTGCCTTGATCTCACCCATCCGGAAGTACGGGATCACCTTGCCATGCTCTCGAATCTTTTTCGTTCGTGGGGAATCAAATACTACAAGATGGATGGGCTTTGGACAGGCACAGCGACTGAACTGACCTACATAAATGACGGGTATATTGACGACAAGATGGGCAATGTAAGTCCGTTTCACGATCCATTGAAGACCCAGATAGAAGCTTATCGTGACGGACTTCGTTTGTTACGTGATAATGCCGGTGATGACGTGTTCTTTTCAGGCTGTTGTGTTTCGCAGAATATGAGGTCTTTTTATGCTTTCGGGCTGGTTGATTCCATGCGGATCGGGCCTGATTTCAATCATGACGGACAGGGGCTGAGAACCGGGCCTTTGCGCGGGTCGCGTCTTTATTTCATGAACGGCCGGATATGGTGGAACGATCCGGATCCGACAATGGTGCGTGCACGGTCCGGTACCGGCGCTGATCCGGCATGTTCCAATAGAGTAACCATGGAGCAGGCGCAACTGGCAACTTCATGGGTTTCGTTGTCAGGTCAATTTTATCTTTCCAGCGACTGGCTTCCGGCACTGCCAGCTGAACGGATTGAGATCATGAAACGCACACTGGCCTCACACTCCGCCACAGCCCGTCCGGTGGATTATTTTGATCATCCGCTGGCAAACACATGGCTCGTTACTGATGACAGTAACGGGATCAGGCGTGATGTAATCGGATTGTTTAACTTCCACGAAGAACCGCTTAATATTGATTATACTTGTGAAAAAATCGGGCTGGATGCGGAAAATAATTATCACGCGTTTGATTTCTGGGCGAACAGGATGATGCCTGACTTTAGCGGTTTGATCAGAGATGAAGTCCCGCCGAATTCCTGCCGGGTGATTGCGGTGCGCGCGGATGAAGGTCATCCGGTAATACTCAGCACATCACGGCATGTGACGCAGGGCATTATTGACGTGCGTGATGAAAAATGGGACGGCAGAAAAAATTGCCTTTCTGCAGTGAGCCGGGTCATAGCCAATGATCCGTACGAGATCCGTGTGGCAGGTTTGGCTGACGGTGGCCGGCTGTGGGACGCGGTAAAAGCTGTAATCGCTGATGCTGATATCGCGGCTGGTGTCGGTGTATCACTGGAAAAAAGTTCCGAACTTCTGCGCGTTACTATAAAATCCCCTACCACTCGTGATGTGGCATGGCGCATTGATTTTACGGCTTAAAACGTACCAGAAGGCTTGTTTTGCGCAAAAAATATTATGGGGTAATCTGGAAGATAGCCTGCACAGGCGAGAAAGAAGAAAGGGGGCCGTGAAAAAAGAGATAAAATACGTAACGATGGGACAACAGGAAGGACGGCGGAGCTGGGCGGAACCCTGGAAGATCAAGATGGTGGAGCCCATCCGGCTTTGCACCCGGGAAGAAAGAGACAAAGCACTTCGCGAATCCGGTTATAACACGTTTTTGATTCCTTCAGAGCTGGTCTATATTGATCTGCTGACTGACAGCGGAACCAGTGCTATGAGCGACAGGCAGTGGGCGGGCATGATGCTTGGCGATGAAGCTTATGCGGGCAGTCGCAATTATTATCATCTGGAGGAAAATGTTCGTGCGTATTACGGTTACAAATATCTGGTTCCGACCCATCAGGGGCGCGGAGCCGAACATTTAATCAGTCAGGCTGTGATCAAAAAAGGGCAATATGTGCCCGGCAATATGTATTTTACGACCACTCGCCTGCATCAGGAACTGGCTGGTGGAATTTTCATAGATATCATTATTGACGAGGCGCATGATCCCGCGAGTTTGCATCCGTTCAAAGGGAACGTGAATCTGGAAAAGCTGGAAGCCCTGATCAAAAAAGAAGGGGCGGACAAAATTGCTTATGTCAGCCTGGCAGGCACTGTCAACATGGCTGGCGGTCAACCCGTCAGTATGGCCAATCTCAAGGCTTTGCGCGCGCTTTGCGACAAACATGGTGTGAAGATTTATCTGGATGCCACCCGGATGATTGAAAACTGCTATTTCATACAGGAACGCGAGCCGGGATACAGCAACAAACCCATTGCCGTTATTCTCAAGGAATTCTGTTCATATACGGATGCCGCATGGATGAGCGCCAAAAAAGATCATTTGGTCAACATCGGTGGCTGGCTGGCGGTCAATGACGACGCTCTTTTTGAAGAACTTCGCAACATGGTTGTCATTTATGAAGGACTTCACACCTATGGCGGGATGGCCGGGCGGGACATGGAGGCGCTTGCCATAGGCATAACGGAAGCGGTGCAGGATGATCATATCCGTTCACGCATCGGTCAGGTTCGTTACCTTGGCGGCTTGCTGGAAAACTGGAATATTCCAATAGTTAAACCTATCGGCGGACATGCTGTTTTTCTGGACGCCCGTGCCATCTATGAACATATTCCGCAGGACCGCTTCCCTGCTCAAACTCTTGCCGCCATGCTTTATCTGGACAGCGGGGTCCGGTCGATGGAACGCGGCATTGTCAGCGCCGGGCGTGACCCTAAAACTGGCGATCACAGGTATCCGAAACTGGAACTGGTTCGGCTCACCATTCCGCGCCGTGTTTACACTCAGGCGCACATGGATGTGGTGGCTGAAGCCGTCAAGGCGGTTTATGACACTCGCAGTGAAGTCAAGGGGTTGAAGATGACGTACGAGCCAAAATATCTGCGATTCTTTCAAGCGCGATTTGAATTGATAAAATAAGTCCTTATTCAATGCATGAAATAAGGCACGCACGGAAATATTCTCAATTCGGGAAGGCCGACTGGCGTATGACTTCATACGCCCAGTTATTCCATTCCTCTTTCACGCCGATTCCGGGCAGATCGGGATAGTCTTTAGTGATCAGGCATCCCTTGAATATATCAATCATTTTTCTTGTTTCGGCTTCAATGAATTTCCTATCACCTGTAGGCAGTACTTTCTGAATATCAACTGGTGACCAGAGCGCCACTTTGCGTTCACGGAACTTTGCGGCAAGTTCCGGCATGTTGTAGAGTGCCGGCTGATCGAACTGAAAACAGTCTATACCGCAGTCAATCAGATCATCAATAATTTCCCAGTTCATGCCGCAGGAATGCAGAAATACTTTCATTCCATGGTCATGAGCGATACCGAGAAGTCTTGAGTATTCCTGCTTGAAATATTCCCTGAACATTTCCGGGCTGAACAAAAGCCCTTTCTGCGTGCCCATATCCTCGCCGATAAATATTCCGTCAGCGCCGGAATCCGCCGCGCCCAGAATTCTATCTTCGTACATCTTCGCGATTTTAGAATGGAGGCGTTTCAGTTCATCAGGATAGAGCGCCATGTCCATGAAATAAATTTCCATCTTGCGGAGGTATCGCGCGTTATCAAATATCCAGCCGCCAATGCAGGCCAACTTGAATTTATCAGTTGGCTTGGAAAACGTCTCTTTCATTGAAGCATAAACCGCCGGGTTGGTATAGTCCGGCACGCGCAGACTGTCGAGGTTGTCCCATGATTCAAGAACCGGCTTGTAAACTTCTCCCCTCGCGCAACCGTCAACCATACGCATCCATATCGTGCCCCATTCGTCATCATAGAACTCCTTGTTTCCATCTCTCCATCGTTTCTGGGTATAGTTTTTTGACGAATCAAGCCATGTTCCTATCATATCGGAAATTTTATCTTGCCCTGAAAACGCCATTCCAAGACGAGGTGGATTTGTATGATTCAAATTTGCCAGTATAACTTCACGTGGTGTCATGTTTATGCGAAGCTCGTTCCTTTTCTTGCCAGTTCAGCAATTCTAACTACTTCCAAAGCCTGTTCCGTCGTTATCGGGTAAGGTTTTCCTTCACGCACGGCGGAAAATAAATAATCCCAGACCGTGTCCGTGTCGCATTTAAGTTCCGGTTCCACCATGATTGTTTTGCGTATCCACGGCAGAGTTTCCGGCGTTCCGAATGAACCGCTCATTGGAGGAGTATCAGGAATCGCTTTGCGTTCGGCCGTCTTAAAATCGGGCCTGATGTAGCGGAGTTTGATATCATTGCCATCTGACGTGAGCGCTCCGCGGTCTCCGAACACCACATATTCAGGCTGGGAAAGCGCCGTGCCGCCGCTTATTTCAAGCTGAACAACGCGTCCATTTTTCCCTTTGAGAATGATATTCACATGATCCTCGGCATCGCCGACAGCCGCTACTTTTTTCAGATCGCTCCACACTTCCGCTACGGGTGATTCAAGCAGTTGGAGCGCGTGATCAACGAGGTGGGGCCCCCAGTTATTAAGCTGTCCGCCGCCGCAACTCTTGATCGTCTGCCAATCGTCACGCCGCTGGTAGCCCAAGCGGTGCAGTTTGATTTCATAGACGTTGCCAAGTATTCCGGAAGCTATGATCTCGCGGACATGCTGGAATGCGGGTTCATAGCGGCGGTTGTGCCGGAAAAATATTTTGCCGTTAAATTGTTTCACGGCCTCCATTAACTGTGCTGTTTCTTTTGTTGAAAGGGCAACCGGTTTTTCCAGAAAAACCATTTTGCCGGCTTTAAAAGCTTTTATTGCATGCTCAACATGGCTTGGCGACCGTGTGGCAATGGAAGCCATTTCCATATCGGGATCAGAGAGAAAATCGTCTATATTCAGATATGTTCTACAGCCATATCTTGAAGCCATGCGATCGATGCGGTCCTTTTCGATATCACATGCGGCCACGATGACAAACTTGTCCTTCCGTTTATCCAATTCATCGCAATGCATACCCCACCCTGCTCTACCCAAACCAACAATACCTATTTTTATCGGTTTCATTTATTATTACTTCCTTCGATTATGTTTCAAAAGACGGTCTCGCGCGAAATTTTCTTTGCGCAATATTATTTCCCCTTCTTCTCGTCTTTCTCGTCTTCTTTTGACGGTTTCAATGTTGGCATTGGTGTATGCTCTGGTTTTGTGTTCTCGTCAAAAAAATAGCTCTGATCAACAAACATCATGCGGTCCTTATCGGCGCGGAATACCGATCTGGTATAGCGGCCTGACTGTGACTGGTGGACAATCACGACAATGCCGGATTGATTATCAACGTCCAGCACTGGTTCTTTCACGCGCAATAAGGGGCCGAGAGAGAAAACCCCATAATTGATTTTGCTTGCAGGGTCATCCGCGCACAAAAACAAACAAGAGCCTTCGTTTCTGTTCCAGTAACGCAGGGTATATTCCCGCACTTTGTCGGGGGCCCCCGGCACCACTCCTGTTTTACTCATCAGTTTGATGCCTGTTACAACATCCAGCATCTTTTTCCGTGATGAGAAAGCGTTATCGCCGATTTGGATCACCGCGCTTATCAGATACCTGCCCCCCTCCGTAAGATCATATTTGGAAGAAAGGTCTACAGTTATTTCTCTGGTTTGTCCCGGATCCACGCTAACGCCTGATGCGGCCAGCTCTTCAGTTAGCGGGAGAACATCATAACCGTCTCTTTCTATTATAAAGGTCAACTGCGTATTCTCTTTCGAGTTTTTTTTGCCGAAAACCAGAGGAAACGCGGAAACGTTGCGTATAATTACATTTGCCTTGACCCGTTCAAACTGGAGAATTGAAGCGTTATCCAGATTAAGACCTATCTCAACATCTCCGAATGACACAAGGGGAACAGAGACCGCAAAAAGCAACGCAACTACAAGTCTAGGAACATTCATAAATCCTCTCTCTACTAACATAGAAAAAATATGTTTCTTACCGCCTCGCCGGGAACGCATTTTCAACAGCGTCCAATATCAAGTGAACAATAACCTGATGAGCTTCCTGAATACGTTCTGTGGCATTACCTTTAATGATGATTTCGCAATCACCTTTACCTTTAAGTCGCCCTCCATTCCTGCCGAGCAGGCAAACAGTTTTGACGCCGCGCTTCCGCGCGGTTATCAAAGCATTTTGCAGGTTTTTCGCGTTACCGCTTGTGCTGAACAATACCAATACATCACCTGAAACACCAAGCCCCTCCACCTGACGGCTGAAAACATGGTCAAATCCGAAATCATTTCCTATGCAGGTCAAAGCTGTTGAATCGGCAACAAGTGAAATTGCGGGCAAAGACACCCTGTTGTTCCTGAATCTGCCGACAAGCTCTTCGGCCATGTGAAGAGATTCCGCGGCGCTTCCGCCATTGCCGGCAGTAAGCAGTTTTCGTCCTGTTTTCAGGGCTTTGACAATCACGCCGCTTATCTTTGTTATATTATTAATATGGGACGACAAGGTTTCTATTGTCTTAACGCTTTCCGCGATGGCCACTTTGATCTTTCCGGCATTTACACTCTTTTTTGCCATAAAACCTCTCTCATTTAAAATCGGATACTATCATTCTGTCGTATATTTGTCCAGAGACCATAATTATGACATTGAAATCTTGAAATATGTCATATAACGCATGGTTTCAAACGTGCCTGGAGAATGAAAACAGAAAAAGCTTTTATCTTCGTTCGGACATGACTACCATTTGAATCATGAGAAATCAGCCTTTTGTTCATCTTCACATGCACACATGTTTCAGTCTTTTGGACGGCGCGTGCCGTTTGGAAGATATAATGGAGACGGCGACCAGAAACGATATGCCGGCCGTAGCCATTACTGATCATGGCGTGATGCACGGCATTATTGATTTCTACAAAACGGCCAAAGATCACGGAATAAAACCCATTCTGGGTTGTGAGACTTATGTTGCGCCGGGCAGTCATCTGGACAGAAAGAGTGACGGCTCCTCGCAATCCAATCATCTTGTTCTGCTGGCCAAAAACGAAACCGGTTACAGGAATCTGATTCGTCTTATTTCCACGGCGCATCTTGAAGGTTTTTATTACAAACCCAGGATCGACAAGGAACTGCTGGCCAGGTATCACGAGGGGCTGATAGGACTCTCCGCCTGTTTGAAAGGTGAAGTTGCGTCGTGCCTGCTTAACGATGACATGAAAGGCGCCATCAAAGCGGCCGGCGAATATTCGGACATTCTCGGGAAAGAAAATTTCTATCTTGAAGTTCAAGATCATCTGCTTCCCGAACAAAGCAAGGTAAACAAACTTTTGCCCGAGCTGGCTCTTAAAACAGGGCTCCCCATTGTTGCCACAAATGATGTTCACTATATTCAGAAAGAACACGCTCAGGCCCACGAAGTATTGCTTTGTCTGCAAACACAAACCGTAATGAGTGATCCCAACAGAATGCGATACCGGACACAGGAATTCTACATGAAGACAAGAGCTGAGATGGAAAAACTCTTCAAGGAGTTTCCCGGTTCTTTGGATCTGACACTGGAGATAGCCGAAAAATGTAACGTCGAGCTGGAGTTCGGTCAGCTTCATTTCCCGATATTCCAGGTTGCCGGCAAAATTTCGCAGGAACAATATCTTATCAACCTCGGCATGGAGGGATTGAAAAAACATTACAATGTTAATGACCCCCTGAACCCGAAGGACCAGCGGGAGCGCGGAATACTGGAAAGATTTAACACCGAATTGAGCGTGATAAAAAAGACAGGTTACATCAATTACTATCTTGTGGTCTGGGATTTTGTAAATTACGCGCGCCACTCCAACATACCTGTGGGTCCGGGCCGCGGGTCCGGCGGCGGAAGTCTTATCGCCTATCTTATAGGCATAACCACAATTGATCCGCTGGAATACGATCTTGTATTTGAGCGTTTTCTGAACCCCGAACGTGTATCCCCTCCTGATTTTGACATAGACTTCTGTCAGAACAGAAGAGGAGAAGTAATTGAATATGTAAAACAGAAATACGGCACTGAAAATGTGGCCCAGATAGTAACATTTGGTTCACTCGGTGCAAAGACAGCCATTCGTGATGTCGGCCGCGTTCTGGAAATTCCATACAGCAAGTGTGACCTGCTTTCCAAAATGGTACCTGAAGACCCCAAAATGACGTTAAAGCTGGCTCTGGACATGAGTCCGGATCTCAAGAAAATGTACAAGAACGATGCCGACTGCAAAAGAATTATGGATTACGCATTTGTGCTGGAAGGTTTGTACAGGAATCCGGGAACGCATGCCGCCGGTGTTGTAATTGGAGAAAAGCCGCTTATCGAAATTATTCCGCTGGCCCGTGACAAAGAGAAAAATCAGATAACACAGTATTCAATGGAACCGCTTGGAGAAATAGGTCTTCTGAAGATGGACTTTCTCGGGCTGAAGACGCTGACAGTTATTCATGAAACGGTTGAACTGATAAAAGAATTCCGCAAGCAGGACATTGACATAGAGTCCATTCCTATTGATGACAAGCCGACCTACGAACTCCTCAACCGCGGTGATACGATTGGAGTGTTCCAGTTGGAAAGCGCGGGTATGCGCGACCTGATACGGCGGGTGGGCATAAACAACATCAGGGATCTCATCGCTATGATAGCGCTGTACCGGCCGGGCCCTATGAACATGCTTGATGATTACGTCAACAGAAAAGGCGGAAAGTCTGAAATCAAATATGACCACGCGCTTCTTGAGCCAATACTTAATGAAACATACGGCATTATGCTCTATCAGGAACAGGTTCTGCAGGTAGCCCATCTTATCGCAGGCTATTCACTTGGTGAAGCCGACATACTCAGGCGTGCCATGGGCAAAAAGAAACCGGAGGTAATGGAAAAACAAAGAGAAAAATTCATTAACGGATGTAAAACGAAGAGCAAGATTGAACCTAGACTTGCCGGTAAAATTTTCGACACTATAGCCAAATTCGCCGGATACGGTTTCTGCAAAGCCCACAGTACGGGGTACGGAATAATCGCCTATCAGACAGCTTATCTCAAAGCCAATTATCCCGCCGAATTCATGGCGGCCCTGCTATCAAGCGAAATGGGCAATCCTGACAAGCTCCCGGTATTCATCACAGAAGCAAGTGAAATGGGCCTTGAAATACTGGGGCCCGACATTAACGCAAGCCGTGTGCGTTTCGTTCCTTACGGAAACAGTATTCGCTTCGGGCTTGCCGGAGTCAAAAACATCGGCGAAGGCGCGGCGAAGACCATTGTTGATGAAAATCTGAAGAACGGCCCTTATTCAGGCCTGATCAATTTCTGTTTGAGAATAGATATTCAGAATGTAAACAAAAAGGTCATGGAAAGTCTTATAAGGAGTGGCGGGTTTGATTCCACAAACAAAAACAGAGCTCGTCTTTTCAATGGTCTGGACTTCGCGATAAGCCGCGCTTCCAGCATATACAAGGACAAACAATCGGGACAAGGCAACTTGTTCAACATTCTTGAACATGATAAAAACGATAGAAACGAAGACAACCTGCCTGACTGCGCCAATTGGCATGAAAACGATTTACTATCAGCGGAGAAAGAACTGCTTGGCGTGTACATGAGCGGGCATCCGCTTACCCAGCACGCATATTTGACCAAAAAATATCAACTGGCATCCATACAGGACCTGAAAAATTTAAAAGACAAGTCACAAACAAGACTTTGCGGGATAATTTCCCAATTAACGGCAAAAATCACCAAAACAAAAAAGAACATGGCTATATTCCAGCTAGAGACTCTGAATGGCGATGTGGAAGTGGTTGTTTTTCCTGAAACATATCAAAACTATGGAACACATATAAAAGCCGATGCCGCCGTTATTGTGTGCGGAGAAGTATCAACTCCTGAAGAAACACCCAAAATTATAGCCCTTGAAATATATCCTTTGACGACAGCTCCGCGGTATTTCACCAACCGGATTGGAATCCACATACCATCAGCCGGAATGAACGAAGACAAGCTTGTCAAAATTAAGAACATTCTCAATATGCATCCCGGCAACGTACCGGTGACAATATGCGTACTCTTTCCATCCGGTGAAAAAGTCTTTCTGGAAGCTGACTCAACATGCAATGTTCTTCCTGATGAAGATCTTATAAAAAAGCTGGTCCACGAACTGGGGGAAAAGATGGTTTATGTGGCAGTAAACCCATCGCCATGCAAAAACCCGCAAACACAAAAAAGATGGACCAACGACTGATCTCGCGTCATGTTTTTCATCTTTCTTAAACTGGAAACAAAGACCAGCTTTTATAAAGCGCTTGAACCCTTATTTGGCGCTTGATAAGCATCTTATATTTACTAAATATAAGGCAAATCATTATCCTTAATGCTTGACATCAAGCCCCCTCTAATTCACCATCACCCCCGATTGTACATACAAAAATACCGGAAAATACAAAGGCTAAATCATGTCTGAAACAAACAAGAGCCAGGAACAAAAAACATCAGGCGCCGAATGGTTTCTGAAAATAGACGAAAACTCCATCTTCGGTCCTGTAATCGAAACTGAACTTCATGAATGGGCCGAACAAGGCCGTATAGCGCCAGAACACCAGCTCTCCCAGGACAAGTCTTCGTGGCAGCCCGCTTACCAGCTCGCAATGCTTGAAATGACCTGGCTGGTTGAACTGCCTAACGGTGAATTCTACGGCCCCATAAACATAAAAGCCGTTACCGACCTGCTAAAAGAAAACATCGTTCTTCCAAATGCAAAATTAAAAAATCAGTCGACAAATGAAATCACCACGATTGAAGCCCGGAAATCAGCAATACTGGCCGACTCGCAACCTCAGCCTGAAGCACAACCTGTCGCCAAGCCGGAAGCAGTAAAACAGCAAAAAACACCGGTACAAACAGACGACACTAATAAGCTGAAAGAAACCATACGCGAACTTGAATTACAAAAAATAGATCTCTCATCAAAACTGCAGGATGCCGAACAACAACTTTCATCCCTGAAAACAGCCTCAACTGCAGATCATATCGACTGGATTAAGGGTGATATAACAAAAACCGCTCCTGAAATCACTCCGCCTAAAACCGATACAGAAAAACAGGATTTGCTTAAACGCATACATGATCTTGAAAGACAAAATGAAACTGTTCTGGCAAGTTTACAAGAAACCGGCAATCAACTTTCTCAGCAGAAAAATGATTTTGACAACCTGCACCAGCAAAACTTGAATGAACAGGAAACCCTCAAAAAACGGACAGAAGAATTAAGCAGTATTCTTGAAGAAACAAAAAAACAACTGGACGACGCACAGAAGAACCTTGAATCCGAAAAAGCTCTGGTTCCCAACATACAATCAGAGGCAAGCAAGAAGGAGCAGGAACTTGCCGCTAAAATAAAGGAGCTTTCAGAACAGATTGCTTCATCCACTTCAAATCTGGCGCAAACACAAAAAGACCTAGAGGAAAGCAATAAACGAATGCTTGACCTTGAGGCCAACAACAGCCGCAAGGAAACAGAACTGTCTTCTTCTATTGATTCCCTCCAGAAACAAATGGAAGCCACCAACAATGAACTTCTGGTTGCAAAGAAAGAACTGGAGACGGAAAAACAGCGCTCCGCTGAACTCGAAAAACAAACCCAAGACAAGGAACAACGGATAACAGAGGAAATCAATCAGCTAAAAAACGCTCATACCTCTGTAAATGAACAGCTTGAAAATGCGAAGAAAGAGCTTGAAGCTGAAAAACAGCGCTCCGCCGAACTGGAAAAACAAACTCAAGACAAAGAACAACGGATAACAGAGGAAATCAATCAGCTTAAAAACGCTCATACCTCTGTAAACGAACAGCTTGAAAATGCAAAGAAAGAGATTGAAGCTGAAAAACAGCGCTCCGCCGAACTGGAAAAACAAACTCAAGACAAAGAACTGCAGGCAACAGAAGAAATCAACCATCTCAAAACCGAACACGCCACCGCAAATGAACAGCTTGAAAAGACAAGAAAAGAGTTGGAAAATCAAAGATTGCAGGCTGAAACCGCTTTAAGAACCACTCAGGAAAAATACGACTCCCTTGTAAGAAACCTGCATGAATCCGAACAGCAACTGCAAGAAAAAGAAAAACAACTGGCGGAAACATTAACCAACCTTGAGCAGGCTAAATCAGCGGAAGAAAAATCCGAACAACTCAATGAACAGCTGCAAGCAGAACAGTCACGGGCTGACATCCTGCGCCGCCAGATACAGGAAGCCAATACCCAGATCAGAAAACAATCCGATCAAATCAAACAAATGCTCATTGACGAAGTCTCAAAAGCCGAACATGAGCTATTGAACGAAAGATCCTTCACGGAATCCATACACAGCGCGTTTATCAACAGAGAAAGGGCTTTGCAGGAACACATTTCCCACCTTCGTGATTTCATAGGCAGTGATTTCGCGCAACAGAAGGAAATGTATGATAAACGTCTCGAGGCGGCATCCAAAGTCAGCAAACTTGAAGCCGAACTTCAGCAGGAACAAACGGAACTTGAAAAAATAAAACGGGAAACAGACAAAAGACTGCAGGAACTGGAAAATCAAATTCAGGAACTGGAAACGGAAAACGCGACTTACGCAGGCAAGCTGGCGCATGCCGAAGGGGAAATATCCAGAGACAACACGGTAATCCTTGAACTAAAAGAACGAAACCTCAAAACAGACAACGAACTTTCAATACGCCTTGACCAGATTCAGGATGAATGCCGCATGCTTTCCAAAAAGTTAAGCGAAACACAACTCCAGCTCGAAGCCATAACGAAACAGAAGGATGACGCACAGACTGACGCCAGGCAGAAGGAAGAAGAATTAAGTCATCAAAAAACCCTTTACCTGCAGATTGTTGAAGATTCCCGCGCAAGAGAAGAAGACCTCCTGCACCAAATAGACAAACTGCAGGACTCTTCAGCAACCACGGCAAGCAAGCTGGATCAAATTACATGGGAAGCCGGGCAAACCACAAACAGCCTTTCCGGCGAACTGGAAAAGCTTAGGAACGAACGCCTGTCTCTTGAACAACAAGCGGAAGAAGCTCAGAAGAATGCAGAGGAAACACAAATCGCTCTGGATGAAACACGGGAACAATTGACCCTTATCAAAGAACGTTTGGCAAGCTACGAAAACGAAACAAAGAAGCAACTGGACTCATGGAACAAACGACTTGATGACATCAATACTGAAAAACAATTGCTTTTGAATCAACTGGAAAACGCCCAGAAAACACTCGAAAACCAGAAGAGTTTAAGCGTAAATCTTGAGACTAATAACAAGGAAAAACACC
>JBFZFB010000016.1:0-20423 GCA_041306605.1 Lentisphaerota bacterium
GGAAAAAACACTTGTATCCATTCCCATATATCCGGGATTGTCAAACGATGAAATTCAGGTAATATGCAGTACATTATTGATGCTGTCTTGACTTTAATAAAATGAACGATAGTTCCAAACACCAATTTGCAAAAGTAAGTGGCGGGCAAAGCTTTGGCCGATCACTCCTGTTTGTGACTTTTGTTTTGTTGTCCTGCGTTTTTCTTTTTAATTTTCCATCACTAATCGAATCTTTTCTTATAATCTTTGCATCATCTGTTTGTATTGTTTTTGTTGTCACGCCATTTGTAATAATTGCCGCGCACAAAGCCGGTGCCATCGATTATCCCGGTGGCAGACGAATACACACCTTCCCCACCCCGCGTTGGGGAGGAATTGCAGTATGCGCTGGCGTGGTCGCCGCTTTGTTGCTCACAAGTTTCAACAACATGCCTAATTTACGCGCTCTTCTTTACGGATCAATGCTGGTTCTGCTTGCCGGGCTACTTGACGATGTAAGCGGAATCAAAGCCTGGGTAAAACTCTTAATTCAGATTACAGCCTGTATCATTCTGATCATGGATGGCATACATGTGACTTTTCTACCGCCAACATGGTGGGGAATAGCCGGAGAATGGCTCATTACGCTTGTATGGATTGTGGGTATTACAAACGCTGTCAACTTTCTGGATGGCATGGACGGCCTGGTATCTGGACTGGCTGCCAGCACCAGTTCTATATACTTCATTCTAGCGTTGCTTTTAGGTTCCAACATGCTTGCGTATTGTTCAATGGCTCTTTTCGGCGCTTCTATCGCATTCCTGAGTTTTAACGTCAAACCGGCACGCATTTTTCTAGGAGACGGCGGCAGTAATTTTCTCGGGTTCTTTCTGGCCGCACTGAGCATTCAAGGAGAATGGGCTAGAAATGATCCACTTGTATCTTTCTTTATTCCCATTCTTGTACTGTCAGTTCCAATATACGACATGGTTTTTACGACGATTAACCGTATTGGTACTGGAAAGGTATTTTCTTTTAAATCGTGGCTGGAATTCACAGGCACCGACCACATACACCACCGTTTGGAAGCATTGGGGCTGACAAAAGGATGGGTTGTTATAACAATATGCTTCCTTAACATGGCTGTGGGACTTGGGGCAATTACCCTGTTTGAAGCACGAACATACGGCGGTATCGCCCTTATCATTCAGGCCATATGCATATACATTGTTCTGGCAAAACTAGAACTTCTCGGCGGAAAACGTCAAAATTCCTCATCAAAAAACAACCATTATTTTCACAATTGACTTTTCCTGCAAAAAGCACATAATCCTCAAATTATGATTATATGAGGTTTGCTTTTTTTGCAGATCAAACATAGGGTATCAAGAATATGTATCTCAAACATTGGAATTTAGAGCGTCTTCCATTCGAAAACGCTCCTGATCCTTTATTTTTCTTTGAATCGAAAGGCCATCAGGAGGCTGCGGTAAGACTCTCTTTCGCGATACAGACACAAAAGGCTATTGCCCTGATGTCAGGCGATTACGGAAGCGGAAAAACTGTAGTCTGCCAATCTGTCATGCGTAGAACAGATACCAACAGGTTTAAATTCGCTTTTATATCCAACCCGAGACTGGATGCCCTTGATCTTACAAGAGAGATAGCATACCAATTCGGAGAAGACATTAACAGCCGTTCCAAATACGATATCCTGCATGCATTCAACAACATTCTGGAACGCCAATACCGTGCCGGTCGGCATTGCGCCGCCATCATAGACGAAGCACAGCTTGTCAGAGAAGCATCTATTCTGGAGGATTTAAGATTGCTTTTAAATCACCAGCTTGATGGGAAATTCCTTCTGACCCTTGTATTGTCAGGGCAAACAGAGCTTATCGATATGCTCCGCCCCCTTCCGCAAATGACTCAACGTATAGGCCTTAAATTTCACATTGCCAACCTGTCACCTGAAGAAATACGTCCATATTTAACACATCGGCTCAAAATTGCCGGTGGCAACATTGACATCTTTGATAACGATGCTATTATTCAAGTTGAAAGGTTAAGCAAAGGTAATCCGCGCGAAATTAACGCACTTTGTGATATGGCAATGCTATCAGCCTGCTTGTCAGAACACCGACAGGTAACCACCGAAGATGTTCTGGATGCAGGAAAAGAAAGAACTTAACAGAGAAGAAAGGTGACGATAATGGCTAATAGGATAAAAAGGGCGCTTGTGGCTGATGATGATCCTCTCGTCTGTCAAATAATCACAAAATTGCTAACAAAAAATAAGATTGAAAGCTTTGTTGTTGAAAGTGGCGATCAAGCTTTAGCTGGACTCGAAGACAATCCCGACTTCGATATGGCCGTAATTGATTTGGTTCTCACTAATGGTTCCGGATGGGACATTCTCGATGCAATCAAAAAGCATGCTAATGCAAAAAACATCTACACTGTGATTTTGACAGGCGCAAATATCTCCTCTTCTGAAATTGAGAAATTAAAGAAAAAAGCTCAACTTGTAATTAAAAAACAGGATTTTACCGTTGAAACGTTTCAGGATGTTTTGTCCGGGCTCTTAAATAAGAAAAAATAAATATATGAGACTCAGCAAAATTCTCGATAGCGGCACACCCATTTTTGATTCCGCCCCTAAGAATCAAGAGAGAAAAGCTGTATTACCGAGATTGCAGGAGAACCCAACTCCACCCGTCACATCTTTCAAAGCACCTGCCGATAATACAGATCACCAGACAGCAACTCATCAGGCAGAGGCTCGTCCGGCAGTAGTCTATCAATCAACAGCTCATCCAATAGCGACAAATCAGACATCTGCTCGTCAGACGGCAGCTCATCAAACAGCAATCAACGAAAGTATTGAAAGTTTGTACAACAGTTTACCTGACGCCATTTATT
The DNA here is from genome assembly GCA_041306605.1 of Lentisphaerota bacterium. Lineage (GTDB taxonomy): Bacteria > Verrucomicrobiota > Kiritimatiellia > UBA8416 > JAQBFJ01 > JBFZFB01. The sequence continues at coordinate 2,902 of JBFZFB010000016.1, forward strand.
CCGCGGCCAAACAGTTGGAAATACCCATTCCCAGCAACAAAAATCTTGTCCTTCAGAAAGCAATGAAGGCAATGGACAGAATTATAACCCTCATCCCGGCCTATGATGACAAAAATGAAATGCTGTCATTAGCCAGAAATACAGCTAACGATCTTATGATGGTTATTTCATTGGATTCCAATTTTGCAAAAAGCATCAGACGCAGCCCGAAATCGGAACTGGCATTCCACTCGCACTGTATAAACACCGCGCTTATAGCTATGGATCTCGCAAAAGGTCTGGACAACATTGAATGCTCTCCAAATGAAATCGGCATGGCCGCCATTTTGCATGACATTGGCATTCCTGCAATGAACCTCGATTTCGTATGGCAGGAAACCAATGATAAAAACTTCATCAAGCATGTAGCCAAGGGCGTTGAACTGCTGACAAAGTTAAAAGCACCCGATATCATCAGAACGATGGTGGCACAGCATCACGAAAGACTCGACGGCACAGGTTACCCTAACGGCATATCCGGAAAGGACTTCCTGGTCTGTAGCCAGATTTTATCTCTGTCTGAAGGATTTGAGAGAATCGCATGCGAACATCATCATGCCAGCGACACAACAGGGTCTTCGCTGGAAAATTATACCCAGAAAATCCTGCACAACTACCGCAAGGCATTCAATCCAGACATACTCAAGGCATTTATTTCAATGCGCGGATTTTACCCTGACGGCACAATGGTGGAACTGACAAATCGATCCATATGCATGGTTTTAAAGCAGAACGAAGGATTCCCCCTGAAACCTGTTGTGCAAATAGTGATTGACAGTGCAGGCAACCACCCTGATACCGCAAAAGTCATAGATCTCAGGGCCGCAAATCATCTTGCAATAATACGGATAGTAACAGAAGACAGACGACAAACACATTCTTTATGAAAACAAACAAACATTTTTCATGTATAACTTTGGCAACTAGAATACTTTGGACAATCCTTTTTGCATGTGCGCTTATTAATATAACCGGTTGCGCATCCACGCCGCAAACAACCGGAAACAATCCCCAAATAGATTCTGAAATCCAAATGCTTAAAGAACAAAGCGCTAGAATTATCGCTGAAGCAAAACTGCAGAAGAACGCGGCTGATATAATAAGACAGAACGACACCATCAGCATACAAGTATGGTTGCGCGATAAAAAAAACCAAATGCAGGGGTTCCCGTTAAAAGAGAAAATACCGGGATCCGGCAGTATTTTTATTCCTGACATCGGACCAACCAAAATAATAGGCAGAACAGATGCCGAACTGACTGAACAACTAACCCTTCATTTCGGAAAAATACTCAACGAACCCACAGTAGTGGTTGAACACGAACAGGAATCTAACGCAAAACAAGCGGATCTTACCGAACGCCATGTAACGATAATGGGTTGGATTAAACAGCCGGGATTGCACCCCTTTCGGGAAGGCATGACTATTCGTGATCTTGTGGCTGCAGCCGGAGGCACCACGATATTCGCAAACACAAAAGGAATTTATGTGGTCAGAGGAAGCGTTGACAACCCGGAAGTTATCAGAGTCAATCTAAAGAAAATCGTGAAAGGGGAAAACATAGAAGGTAATGTACACATTGAACCCAATGACGCCGTTTACGTACCTTCCGTGGCCATGTGGAAAGCTTATGACGTTATTCGCATAGCACTGCTTCCCCTTTCAGCTGTTCGGGATGCAGTATGGATAAGTGGAACTACGCAATAGCAATAAAGGATTAGATCATGCCTCAGCAAGAAATGATATTCAGCGATTATTTAAGAGTAATCGCAAAACGGAAAGTCACCATAATAACGATGACAATCCTTGTCAGCGTATGCACTTATTTTTACTCCACAAAGACCGAACCTGTTTATACAAGCTCTGCCCGTATCAAAATACAAAGATTCCAGACATTTGCACAACTATTTGACGAGGTGCTGGTCAGCAGTGGCGATCCAATTGAGAACTATATTTACGAAATCGCAGGCAACACAGTATTAAATTCCGCCGTTGAGATAATAGAAGAGAATTATCCCGAAAACCTGACTGCTAATCTTCAGGGTGCCATAACCGCCGAAAGAATCCCTAAAACGGACTTGATTGACATAACTGTGAAAGGTCCCAGCGCTAAAGTAGCACAAAACAGATGCGATGCAGTTGTTAAGGCATTTCAAAAAATACACGGATCGACCATCAATGCCAACACACAGGCTGAACATGATAATATACAACAATCTCTGGATAGCACCATCAATGAATTGAATAAGGAAGACGAAAATTTCAGCAAGATAATCAGCGCGCAGGCAACCAATGAATACGAAAACAATCAAATACAAGCACTCACTACCAGATTAGCAGATACTCAGCTAAAATTAAAAAATCTCCAAAGTGAAGGTAATTATACTGATGCTTACCCCCCTATTATTGTCCTCAAGGAAGAAATAAGCGGCATACATGAGCAGATACAAAAACTCCCCGGACAAAACCGTGAGGCTGCAGCGTTAACACGCAACCATGAGCAAAAAAGAGATGTTCTCGAGAAGATGATTGTATACCTCACTCAACGTCTCGAGGAAACACGAATATCGCTTAATAAAAAAAGTGAACGAATCACTGTAATTACAGAACCTTGCATGGGAGCCCCCGTAACAACTGCAATAGCTTATATGCTGACTATTGGCGCTTTGCTAGGCCTTATGCTGGGTATACTTCTCGCTTTTGTCGCCGAAACTCTTGATTCATCTCTTCGCACCCTCAGTGAAATTGAGGCCACGTTCAACCTGCGCATTCTTGGCGTGATTCCGCACTTCTCTCCTTACACTGCGGATGTGCCAATACATCCAGAAAGCATCTGGGATAAAATAAAATATTCTGATTTTATCATCATCTGGCGCGCTTTGTTTTTCGCTTTTTCCAAAAAGAAAAAATACGCAAGCAAAACAAATTCCAAATTAAGCAATTTAATTGTACCGTTCTCACCACGATCCCCTGCCACGGAAGGTTATCGAACAATACGAACCAACCTCATATTGGCAGATGAAAAAGAAAAGGTGGGCGCGCTTCTTATCACCAGCGCCGGTCCTGCAGAAGGGAAGAGCACAACAATAGCCAATCTGGCATTGGCTTTCGCTCAGGCCGGCAAAAAGACACTGCTGGTAGGTGGAAATATGCGCAGACCCAGCCTTGAACGAACATTCGGATTGTCAAGGGAACCGGGATTATCTGAAGTATTAGTCGGCGATATGTCATGGCGTGATGTCATGAAAGATCACCGCGATCTGGCAATCGGAGAAAGACAGGAAGAAAATCTTGCCACAGCACCCGGAATTGAAAATCTCTTCTTTATAATGTGCGGTGGAAGAACAATTCAGCCGTCAGAATGGCTATCCAGACCATCGTTCCAGATAACAGTAAGAGAATGGGAGTCAGAGTTTGATGTCGTACTTATTGATGGAACCCCCATCCTGCCTGTACCTGACAGTATAATAATGGCAGCAGCTGTCGGAAAAGTAGCGTTAGTATATCAAGTTGGATCCACACAGCGCGACTCTATGCTACGCGCTATTGCCCTCATCGAGGGGACAGGTGCAAAAATATCCGGCCTTATAGTTAATGATCTTCGAGCATCATGGGGATCCAGTCCTGATTTTTATCATTATCGAGGCTATTACGGAAGACCGGAAAAGAAATAATGAACCCACGGAAAGCATCTAACTACAAAGCTTTCCCCTGCCATGCAGCAATTTCCCAAGGTCTTGCTGTAATGCTCTTGAAAATCATAAGGAGCCAACAATAAAACCTGTTAATAAAACTCATCACGGAACATGCTAATATGCCCACCCTAGCATTTGAAAAAGAAACAAGAAACAAAGTTGTTTTAACAACACTTGCCATTGCAGGCGCTCTTCTCATAGGCAAACTCGGTTCTACAGCGCAAATTCCTGTTATCGCTGTAATTATGGCTTTCTTTTTTGCAATGAATCTTGCATTCATACGCGGCTCTGATGGTCTATACCTTATTGTTTTCGCAATATTATTCAGCCCTGAAATAGGTCCCGGCGCAGGAACCGGTGAAGGCAAAGGCGGAATGATTCTACGACTGGAGGACATCATACTCATAGCCGTCGTAATAGGATGGATACTCAGGTCTGCTTACATGGGCAGACATTTTGGAATAATTAAAACACCTGTTAATTCTGCAATATGGATTTATATAGGAGTATCTATTATTGCATCTCTGCAGGGAATATTACTGGAATCTGTAAAATCCCTTTTTTCCGGCCTCATGCATAATTTAAAATACTTTGAGTATTTTATCTTATTCTTCATGATACTCGCCAATGTGAGAAAAAAAGAAATCGTAATACACATGATAGAAGCCATCCTTATAGCATTCTTCCTGGTTATGATCTATGGCTACACACAGATAGGCAGTGGCGCTCGCATTTGTGCGCCATTCGACAAGGAACCAAACACATTCGGCGGGTATATTGTTCTTATCATGTGTATAGCAGGAGGAATAGCACTTGTGGACAAACGCATTCATATAAAAATACTCATGGTTTTCCTGCTTCTTTTCGCGATGCCACCCCTGCTTTTCACATTGTCGCGTTCCTCATATATCGCATTTATCGCCGCATTGTTTTCATTCCTTGTCATCAGCCAACACCGTGTTTTGATAACATCTATCTTTCTGGCCTTAATACTTACCATGATGATGGGGCTCCCTCTCATGCCCGAAAAAATCCAGGAAAGAGTAACAGGCACATTCGAAAGAGGATCTCAATATAATGTTCAAATTGCCGGCGTAGACCTTGATCCATCTGCATCAGCCAGAATAATATCCTATCAGGATGCAATTAAAATATGGATTAAAAGGCCTATTTTAGGCTATGGCGTTATGGGAACCCATTTTATAGACGGTCAGTATTTCAGAATCTTGGCAGAAACTGGTATTATTGGCCTGATCTCATTCATATTCATGATGTGGAGACTGCTTAGAAGCGTCTTTCAAACATACAAAATTACCACAACCCCTTTCCTGAAGGGAGCATCTATGGGTTTCTTTTGTGGTATTATTGCCATACTCGTTCACTGCATCGGCACAAACAGCTTTATCATTGTACGCATAGCAGAGCCTCTCTGGCTTTTAGCGGGACTTGTACTATTAATACCACGGCTTGAGGAGTCGGAGCAACAAACTCTTGCACTCGCTACAGGTCAAGCACCCGCTATTCCATCATCAACACAAACAACCTAACAATTAACATTTCACCATATATTGTTTCATTTTCAACCTTGGGCTGCATGGTATTTCTATAAAAACACTGTTTACAGAAAACCAGATCCAGCTTGCCTATTTAATCTCCCTGAAAAACTGGTTCAGTAAATGGGGACAGGTCCGGTCTGCATCATTACTTCTCTAATTTCCTTTTTACTATACTGAACATCAATTGCTCCATGCTTTCAGCTTGCTTTTCCCATGTATATTCGTTGGCAACATCAATCAACATCCTGCCCAGATAATCACGTTCATCTTTAGTCTTGCCGAGAAAGTTAATTATGTTCTTGGCTATTTGCCCTTCATTCTTACCCTCACATAGAAATCCTCGCCCTAGTTGGCCAAGAATTTCAACAGACCCACCTTGAGGAGTTGCCACGATTGGAACACCTGTCGCCATCGCTTCTAATGTTACAAGTCCGAATCCTTCCAAATCTTGAGATGGCAAAACAAATAGATCTGCAGATTGATAAAACAATGGCAGCTCACTGTCATGTATTCTACCTTTAAACACAACATTCTTAGTCAATCCACAATTACTAACTTTATCCATCAACATCCCTCGCATAGGGCCATCGCCGCCTATAACCAGAATTGCACTGTGGAACCGTTCAACAACCAGCCGCATAGCATCAATCAAAACATCCAACCCCATACGGGCCGAAAGATTTCTCACTGTTAAAATAACAGGGACATCTTCGGGTAAACTCAATTGCCTGCGAACATCTTTTTTATCACACGCTGGAGTAAAGCGTTTACCATCCACTCCACCCGGAATACAGCTGATCCGATCCGAAACACTTAAACACAGATCCTTCACTATGTCCGCAGTATATTGACTCAACACCCGAACCCCATCAACATGTCGTAAAACATATTGATCCGACCAACGCCGTACGCAAATGTTTATTTTACCAAAAAATGGAACCTTTCCCGTGGACCAGCCATATGTCCTAACCCTATACTCGTCATGCCATGGGCCATAAAAATCACGAAGTTTAGGCACTTTCTTAAACTTTCTAGAGCATACCGTAGCAATCCCAACAAGAGGCTGACAGATCAAAACGACATCAAACACGTTTGACCGAGCCAGACTGCTTAAGATACTCCAAATTGAACGTAGCGTTGCCAATACAGAACCACCATATTCATACCGAAAAATGCAAACTCCATCCATCATACCGCGCGCCTCAGTCGCACCAACCCGTCTTGTAACCACATGTACATTGTGCCCGCGCTGTACTAGATGTCTCCCCATCTCTGCAACAACGCGCCCGCTCCCTCCCATTACGTCAGGAAATAAATTATCCGTCACAATAAGTATATTCATAATTGCTCAATTTGCAGCGTCATCATACATTTTACAAACTAGTGACTTGCCATTTAAATAACGAACAGGCCTGTCCATTTCCGAACAATCAGCCCCTTCCTTAGATCTCGGATTTAATCGGAAAATCCTTGCACATACCATGCCTATTAGGTTTTAAAAGCTATTTTGCGGTATTTTTCAATAACAAACAAGCTCACGATTAAATTATTTGTATTTTCCTTTCAACAATATGTATGAAAAATGCTATAAATAAACCATGAACATCTGCATAGATGCCAGAGAATTTGTTAAAGATAAAAAAACGGGAATTTCCCGCTATCTGGAAAACCTCCTTCTGCCTTTAAAAAACAAATCCGAACATGAATTTACGCTTCTAGGAAGAGACCCATCCTTTTTACCTGATTCACTGAAAAACAGTCGCATTAAATACATCAATATCCCAAATGCACCTACTCTGATAACAGATCAATATCTACTGCCAAAACTAGCCCGAAAAAACAACGCCGATATATTCTTTAGCCCATATTACAAAGTACCGTTATGCGGCAATTTTAAGCGAATAATCACTGTTCACGACATTATGTTTCTGAAATTAAAAAGCTTTGGATTTAAACACTGCTTAACTGGAATCCAACTTAGACTCGCAACCGGAAAAGCAGATATCATTCTGACTGATTCCGAATTTTCTAAAAATGATCTCTGTGAATACCTCCCTAACATTTCCAATAAAATAAAAGTTGTTTACCCTGCGATAAGCCCAGCCTGGAACAATCCTTCTGATAGAACTCAATCAACTGAAATACGAAACAAATATTCAGACGGCCAGCCATTTTTGCTGTATGTCGGCAATTTTAAACCTCACAAGAACGTTAACCTTCTTATAGACGCATTTCTGGATTACACATCCCGTGTAAAGAACAACCATCGCCTGCTTCTTGCGGGCGGGGACACTGTCAATTTCAACCGAATTAACGAATATATTAACGCAAAAGACAAAAACAACGTCATCAAAACTTATCCCTATGTTTCCGAAGATGAACTTAAAGCTTTGTACTCAGCTGCAGATTGGTTTATTTCCGTCTCAAAATATGAAGGTTTTGGATACCCCCTGCTTGAAGCAATGGTCTCCGGCTGTCCTGTTATTTATTATCCGTGCACATCAATACCGGAAGTAACTGAGAATATACCAGTACAAATAGAAGAACTGACAATGAAAGCCACAGCCAACGCCATCAGCAAGGCATTTGATACAAGTACTGATGAAAGATTCAAATTAATTCAACAAGGCAGACAAAAGGCCGAGAAATTTTCGCGCTCTGAATCTTCTGAGATGTTTCAAACCATAATCAAATCCATGATGTAATATATTCACCACCATTTATTTCATGACAGTATGAAATCATAAAAAACATGAAAAAACACATCATCAACGTGAATACGGCAGAAATCCCCATACGTCTCAAATTCCACGACTCTGCCTTATACCAAGAAGTATCATCCATACTGCCAGACTATAATTCTACAGCAACACCAATACTAACAATGGATATCCACACCCCCGGCCCATCCACTCAAAGCAAACAACATACATGCCTGATAAATGGATATGGAGAATACACATGCAATTTCAATATTAACAACGGCAATGGCTCCATAAATCTAACATCACAATCACCATGCGCCGCACTGACAAATTGCCTCAGACAGATATACACCCAATTGATTCTGATGAATAACGGGTTGGTTCTTCACGCAGCATGTATATTCAGAAACTCCACGGCTTATATCTTTGCTGGAAAATCAGGCGCAGGGAAATCAACAATATGCAAGTTGTCCCACGATTGCACAACCGCAAGTGACGATTTAACCGCTGTTCGCCAGACCGACAAACAATTCATGGCTTGGGGCCTTCCCTGCGCAAACAAAACACTTCAAGCTTCAAAAACAGGTCCATTCCCCGTAAAGGCAATATTTACTCTTGTTCAGGCAAAAACAAACCGGTTAAAACCAGCAAAAAACGCGCAAACTATGGCTCAAATACTTGCAATTCCGGCATCATTACATCAGCAGGTACAACCAGCCAAAATCCTTGAATTCTTAAAGAAAATGACAGATAATATTCCATCTTACGAACTACATTTTAAAAAAGATTCTTCATTCTGGAAATGCATAGACAGTGAATTAGGGCTTAATAAGAAATGAACTTAACATTAAACAGCGTACCACAAAAAACACCTGATACTGTTTTTCGAATCATTGATGAAGAAACTGTAATCGTTGAGCCAAGAAAAGGCATGGTCACCGTCATCAATGCCGTGGGATCTAGAATATGGGAACTTATAGATGAAAAACGCACTATCAACAACATAGTTGACATTATAAGCACAGAATACGACATACAACCGGAAGAAGCAAAAAAGGACACATTGTCATTCCTCAGAGACCTTTCCGAAAAGGATATGATTTCGCTCTCATGACCATAACAATCCCCGGCAACGCAAATAAACCAAGAAGACAGCATAATGATTAAAGAGAAAAAACAGAAAACAGAAGGCTTCAGCAGTAACTTCGATCCGTATCAATCAATCCTGCAAAAAACCTACGATAAAAAGATACCTTTCTCTGCCCATTGGGAACTTACATACAAATGTAATCTGTCGTGCATGCACTGTTACGCAACAAACGCGTCCAGAAATGAATTAACCTCGATTGAAATAGAAAACACACTTGAACAACTAGCCCAAATGGGTTGCCTTTTTCTCACCTTTACGGGCGGGGAGGTTTTCTGCCGAAACGACCTTCTGCACATCCTGCAATCTGCAAAACACATGAATTTTGCCATTCAACTATTCACCAATGGAACACTTATTTCCGAAAAAATAGCTGACACTCTTGCTGAAATAGGGCTATTAAGCATAGAAATGAGCCTCTACTCGACATCCCCTGACATTCACGACAAAATCACTGGAACATCAGGATCACACGAGAAAACTATTAATGCCATACGCTTATGCCGCAAAAGAAATATCAACACCACAATAAAATGCCCACTCCTTAAATACAACATTTCCGAGTATGATAATTTAAGGCAGTATGCGGAAAAAATTGGAGCCAAATTCGTTTTCGATTTTATACTCGTTCCCGCAGATGACGGTTCAAAGCCAATGATTGATCACGGACTGTCAGAACAACAAATATTCGAGTTCCTCCTTGCTAATGCCGGACAAAAAAAAACTATTCCTGCCGCGCCTAATGCGTTGGCTCCAATCTGCGGTGCCGGCTCAAACGTCCTATGCATAAGCCCTGATGGAAACATTTCGGCTTGCCTAGCCTTTAGAAAACCAATAGGCAACCTGAGAAAAGCTCCCATTCAGCAAATATGGAACTCATCCAGTCTTGACTCTCTCCGCGCTTCACGGTATAGTGATTTAGTTGAATGTCGTACTTGCGATGCTATTAGTTACTGTCCTCGTTGCGCTGGAAATGCATTGGCTGAGTGCGGCAACATGTTGAATAAATACGAATCAGCATGCACTGTAGCAAATGCAACAAAACGTGCTATTGAAAAGCTAATATCAGGAGGTGCCAATGCAACCTGAGAAGAAAAAAAAATACCAGAAACCCAAAATAATACACCGGCAGAACATCGAGGTTTTGGCAACTGCATGCGACTCTCAATGGATGCCACAAAGAGTATGTATGCTTCAAGGCCAATCTTCTTGCACAAAGACACGTTTCTAGAAAACTTAACTGAATGAAGGAAATTTTCAATGATTCTTGCAGAGAAGTCTTGATCAACCAGCTAGCAAGCGGGATGCCAATAACTTTACGCGTTGCCACATCCAGCATGACACCGGAAATCAATCCGGGCGATTTCGTTACTATTGCCCCACAACCTGAAAAAGATTTTTCCTTTGGTGATATATTACTAATCAAACAAGAAAAAGAATGGGTGATTCATCGTTTAATCTCCATCAAAGAATGCAATGGAGAATTATACGCAACAACAATTGGTGACAATGCTATATATGCAGACCCATCTATCCCCGCAAAGAATATTCTCGGCAAAGTAGTACACGCACGCCGAAAAAACAAAGACGTATCATTATCATGCAAAACCCCATTAACAAACATAGACAACGTTTTGCTTCTAGCCTCTCTGCCCTTCATAAAAACTCCCGCGATAAAGGATATCACAAATATTTTCAAACACGAAGATTTCATCGCTACTGCTGACGCCGAATGCCTCGCACCCCTTATTCACTTCTACCATAGGGATCTTAACGGAGATACATGGCACGCGATGCAAGATAAATACTTAAAAATATTATCTAGAAACACTGTATTTCTAGATTCTCTGCAAATTATCGCACAAAGACTCGGAACTGTTAAATTTATATTACTTAAAGGCGCATTCCTCGCTTTCCATTTATATCCATCATATGGTTTAAGACAATTCTCCGATATCGACATACTCATTAAACCATCGGAAACACCTACGGTTCATGAAAAACTGCTGCAATTAGGATACAACCGCATAACAGGATCCGAACAAGGTGGCAACATTCCAAATGTTTCAATGTATTTAAACAGCGCTCTTTACAGATCATCCAAACCAGAAATGCCTCATATTCATGTTCATTGGCATCTGGCCAATTCCATCACACCAAAATACAAAACAACAAATATTAATATGGAAAAAATATGGCATTCTGCAGTAACAACCAGTCACAAATGGCTGTCTTTGTCTCCAGAACATCTAATGATTCACCTTTGCGAACATGCAATACGCCACTCCTTCGACCGGCTAATTCTTATCAGAGACATTGCAGAGGTTATGGTTTCCAAACAAATCGACTGGAACCAGCTTGTAGACGACTGCCGCAATTTTGGATTAACTCGACATGTTTACTATTCCCTCGTCTATTTAAGCCGTAAAACAGGTATAACCGCACCATTAGAAATCATTGAAAAACTGCGCCCCGTCAAACCCGGTATTTGCGGAAGACTATTTCTAAAACTGGCCACAAACGGAATACGCAGGCCTGAATTATGCAATCTCGTCTATATGGAATCAGAAACAAACTCTTTAGACAGGTTAAAGTATATAATAAAAACTTTTTTCCCTCCGAAACAGGTGCTTGCTCATGCTTACGGTTTGAGACACATCGGACCTTTTACATATGGTTTCCGTATCATAAGAAGCATCATCCATATCACAAAAACAATAATAAACATTCTACTAAAAATAAAAACAAGAAAGGAACTCACCACATGATAGAAATACCCATGAAAAGAAAAATAAAGATGGAAAAATTTCTAACAATCATAGCCCTCTGGCAATTTCTTGGATTCTGCATAATGTTGCTGATTGTATGGTTATACGAGACATTCAACATCGAGACCCTATCGCACAGTTTCTACATGAAAAATATAAATATAACCCGGGGATGCGTATTGAGCGCAGCGGTATTTTTGTCTGCCATTATAACAGTAGGGAACACATATCTACAGCAGAAGTATATAATTCGCGGCATGCTCGTGATTTGTTCAGTATGCGGAAAGATTAAGATAAACAAGGATATATGGAACAACCTTTCTTTATACATAGAGGATAAAAGTCTTGCTACGTTCAGCCACGGTCTATGCCCTGATTGTTACAAAACATTCGAGCAGAAACTGGAAAAGACAACATAAAAAAAGGGCTTCAATTATAATAATTGAAGCCCTTTAAAAAAATAATTCCCGGCAACGTGCTACTCTCCCACGACCGAATGCCGTAGTACCATCGCCGCTGAGGCCCTTTACTTCCGTGTTCGAGATGGGAACGGGTGTTACCTCCTCGCCATGATCACCGGGAAAAAATCATAAATAGAAATAGGGGGTTGCAACTTCCGTTTCTGTATATAAGAAACAAAGCCGGTAAGAAAAAAATGGTCAAGCCTCACGGCGGATTAGTACTGGTTAGCTTAATGCATCGCTGCACTTACACATCCAGCCTATCAAGGTCGTAGTCTTCAACCTGCCTTTAGTCCCAGCCGCTTGCGCAGCCAGAAAGGGAAATCTTGTCTTGGAGGAGGCTTGGCGCTTAGATGCTTTCAGCGCTTATCCGTTCCGTACATAGCTACCCAGCAATGCCCTTGGCAAAACAACTGGAACACCAGAGGTACGTCATTCCCGGTCCTCTCGTACTAGGGAATGTTCTCCTCAAATTTCCTGCGCCCACAGTGGATAAGGGCCGAACTGTCTCACGACGTTCTGAACCCAGCTCGCGTACCACTTTAATCGGCGAACAGCCGAACCCTTGGGAGCTTCTCCACCCCCAGGATGTGATGAGCCGACATCGAGGTGCCAAACCGCCCCGCCGCTATGAACGCTCGGGGGCGATCAGCCTGTTATCCCCAGAGTACCTTTTGTCCGATGAGCGATGGCGCTACCACAAGCTACCACCGGATCACTATGTCCTACTTTCGTATCTGCTCGACTTGTCTGTCTCGCAGTTAAGCACCCTATCTACCATTGCGCTCTACACATGATTGCTAACCATGCTGAGGGTACCTTCGAACTCCTCCGTTACACTTTGGGAGGAAACCGCCCCAGTCAAACTGACCCTCTGACACTGTTCCTTACCCGGATTCACGGGTCAAGGTTAGATATCCGCCTCAACAAGACTGGTATTTCACTGATGGCTCCACCATCCCTAACGAGATGGCTTCAACGCCTCCCAGCTATGCTACACATATCAAACCAAATACCAATATCAGAATACAGTAAAGGTTCACGGGGTCTTTCCGTCCTACTGCGGGTATCCGGCATCTTCACCGGAATTACAACTTCACCGAGATCCTCGTTGAGACAGCGCTCAGATCGTTACACGATTCGTGCAGGTCGGAACTTACCCGACAAGGAATTTCGCTACCTTAGGACCGTTATAGTTACGGCCGACATTCACCAGGGCTTCGGGTCGGAGCTTCTCCCGCCGAAGCGGGATAACACCTTGCCTTAACCTTTTGGCATTGGTCACGTGTCACACTCTATACGTCCTCTTGCGAGTTAGCAGAGTGCTGTGTTTTTGGTAAACAGTCGCCTGAGCCATTTCACTGCGCCTCCCAGTAGCTCAGTACCACTTGCGTAGACATCACCACCAGGAGGACCCCTTCTTCCGAAGTTACGGGGCTAGATTGCCGAGTTCCTTAACGAGGGTTCTCTCGCGCGCCTTGGTATATTCTACCTTCCCACCTGTGTCGGTTTTGGTACGGTCGCCTATTCAGCTTGCTAGAAGTTTTTCTTGACAGTACGGTATCAGTCAATCCACATTGCCCGAAGGCTTTGCGTCCCATCACTCTTCAGGTAAACTCTAGCGGATTTTCCTGCTAAAGCACCCTACAAGTTTAGACCACCACTTCCAACCGGTGGCTGACTTAACCCCCTGTGTCACTCCATTGCTCAAGCGCTAAATCGGCGGTACAGGAATATTAACCTGTTATCCATCACCTACGCCTTTCGGCCTCGGCTAAGGAACCGACTAACCCTGGGCGGACGAACCTTCCCCAGGAAACCTTAGGATTACGGCGGCAGGGATTCTCACCCTGCTTTTCGTTACTCATGTCCGCATAATCACTTCCATGGAATCCACGCTCGGTTATCCTTACGCTTCAATTCCCATGGAACGCTCTTCTACCTCCCAGCCACACCTTGCGGTACGACTGGAACCGCAGCTTCGGCAATCGGTTTAAGCCCCGATCATTTTCGGCGCAGAATCACTCGACTAGTCAGCTGTTACGCACTGTTTAAATGATGGCTGCCTCTAAGCCAACATCCTAGATGTCATTGCAATTCCACATCCTTAATCACTTAACCGATTTTAGGGGCCTTAGCTGGCGATCTGGGCTGTTTCCCTCTCGACTACGAAGCTTATCCCCCGCAGTCTGACTCCACACGTGACTGGAAACGGTATTCGAAGTTTGATTGGCGTCAGTATCCCGGTAAGGACCCTCAACCATTCAGTGCTCTACCCCCGTTCCGAGCATTCGTGCAGGCTAGCCCTAAAGCTATTTCGAAGAGAACCAGCTATCACCAAGTTTGGTAAGTCTTTCGCTCCAACCCACAGCTCATCCAAACGTCTTTCAACACGCACTAGTTCGGCCCTCCACTTCTTGTTACAGAAGCTTCAGCCTGGCCATGGGTAGCTCACTTGGCTTCTGGTCTACAGCATGCGACTAAACGCACATTTCGCACTCGCTTTCGCTTCGGCTACTCCTGTTTAAAGGATTAACCTTGCCACACACTGTAACTCGCGGACTCATTATGCAAAAGGCAAACGGTCATAGCGTAAAAACGCCACTCCCATAGCTTGTAGGCACACGATTTCAGGTACTATTTCACTCCCCTAACAGGGGTTCTTTTCACCTTTCCCTCGCGGTACTTGTTCACTATCGGTCATCAGCTAGTATTTAGCCTTGGGGGGTGGGCCCCCCGGATTCGGGCAGGGTTTCACGTGTCCCGCCCTACTTGGGATCCCTCTAGGCTCTCTCAAAATTTCACATACAGGACTTTCACCTTCTATGGTTGGCCTTTCCAGACCATTCCGTTATTTATCAAGATACCACATCGAGGTCCCGCAACCCCATCCCGCAAGCGGGATGGTTTAGGCTCTTCCGCGTTCGCTCGCCACTACTTGCGGAATCACTATTTGTTTTCTATTCCACAGGGTACTGAGATGTTTCACTTCTCCTGGTGTCGCTCTAAAGCCCTATTTTATTCAGACTTCAGTGATGTCGCATTACCGACATCGGGTTCCCCCATTCGGAAATCTCCGGATCAAAGCGTGTTTGCCGCTCCCCGAAGCTTATCGCAGCTTACCACGTCCTTCTTCGCCTGCTGATACCTAGGCATCCATCGTGCGCCCTTATATACTTGACCAAAATAAATTGGTCTTCTCTCTCGGCTCGTTCTGCTTCATCAGTCAATCGACTAACTCCACAGAACAAGAAGTTGCTTCCCCTAATCTATTCTATTTTCAAAGAACAAAACGGCTTTATGTCACCGCTTTCGAAATCATAAATTTGGAACTTGATGCGTTAACACCAAATACCAAATATTTAATTCCAAAACCACCTCAACCATCCAATCTTCACAACAGCATCCCAAAAATCATCTCTAAATATGGTGGGCGTGCCTGGATTCGAACCAGGGGCCTCGTCCTTATCAGGGACGCGCTCTAACCAACTGAGCTACACGCCCGTAGGTTTTTCTACCCCCTGGGTCCGCCCAGCCCCGCCATGGCATCCGAAATACTCAAGATTCCGGCATGGTGGAGGCAACCGGGTTCGAACCGGTGACCCCGAGCTTGCAAAGCTCGTGCTCTGCCAACTGAGCTATGCCCCCTTCGGACCTCATCACATTCGCTTCGCTACCGCCCTGTCAAACAAATGTCTACTAAAGCACTAGAGGCCCTGGCGAAGCATATATCACCGATAACCACTCTGCCATTTTCCTCAAGAATAATTCAATCTCACACTCACGTGATTCTGATTCGGAATCGGCGTGACTTACCCAAGCTTGCGTGTCGTCATATATTTCAACTGGTGTCGGCTTTCACCGCACCTAATACCTTAGACTTGTAAGTCCTTAGGTAATCGACCTGTCCGAATTCATAAATATCACAATAAAGATATTTAGAACCGAACTTCTCCTTAGAAAGGAGGTGATCCAGCCGCAGGTTCCCCTACGGCTACCTTGTTACGACTTCATCCCAATTACCACCCACACCTTCGGCGCCTTCCTCTCTTGCGAGTTGGATCAACGACTTCGGGTGCAGACGGCTTTCATGATGTGACGGGCGGTGTGTACAAGGCCCGGGAACGTATTCACGGCGCCGTAGCTGATGCGCCGTTACTAGCGAATCCAACTTCATGGAGTCGAGTTTCAGACTCCAATCCGAACTGAGGCCGGTTTTCCGGATTTGCTCCACTTCGCAGTCTTGCATCCTTCTGTACCGGTCATTGTAGCACGTGTGCAGCCCAGGACGTAAGGGCCATACTGACTTGACGTCATCCCCACCTTCCTCCCGCTT
This sequence comes from Lentisphaerota bacterium, assembly GCA_041306605.1. Lineage (GTDB taxonomy): Bacteria > Verrucomicrobiota > Kiritimatiellia > UBA8416 > JAQBFJ01 > JBFZFB01. The sequence continues at coordinate 19,610 of JBFZFB010000016.1, forward strand.
CTACGGGCAGTCTGCCTAGAGTGCTTGCAGGTTCATCACCTGCAGTAGCAACTAAGCACAAGGGTTGCGTTCGTTGCGGGACTTAACCCAACACCTCACGGCACGAACTGACGACAGCCATGCAGCACCTGTACAGCACCCTCGAAGGCGACTTCCCTTTCGGGAAATCTGCAGCTGTATGTCAAGTCCTGGTAAGGTTCTTCGCGTTGCATCGAATTGAGCCACATGCTCCTCCGCTTGTGCGGGCCCCCGTCAATTTCTTTGAGTTTTAACCTTGCGGTCGTACTCCCCAGGCGGTACACTTAACGCGTTAGCTCCGGCACGGGAAGGGTCAATACCTCCCACACCAAGTGTACACCGTTTACGGTTGGGACTACCAGGGTATCTAATCCTGTTTGCTCCCCCAACTTTCGTACCTCAGCGTCAGTAACATTCCAGAGAGCCGCCTTCGCCACCGGTGTTCTTCTTGATATCAACGCATTTCACCGCTACACCAAGAATTCCGCTCTCCCCTCCTGTACTCTAGTTTCACAGTTTCAGATGCAGTTCCACGGTTAAGCCGTGGGATTTCACAACCGACATACGGAACCACCTACGCACCCTTTACGCCCAATAAATCCGAACAACGCTCGCCACCTCTGTATTACCGCGGCTGCTGGCACAGAGTTAGCCGTGGCTTCCTCTTCCGGTACCATCACACAACCGGATTATTCACCCGATTGCCATTGTTCCCGAATGACAGGAGTTTACAACCCGAAGGCCTTCATCCTCCACGCAGCGTCGCATCGTCACGCTTTCGCGCATTGCGAATGAT
>JBFZFB010000017.1:0-3201 GCA_041306605.1 Lentisphaerota bacterium
ATTCGAGAAATTCATATTTGATGTTCTGCCTGACGCAAAGCGGGTGCTGAACGTGGAATTTGCGCGCGAGGATGAGTTTTCACCGGTCAAAAATGCGACAGGTGTGGATTCTCCGGATATGGCGCGAAGGGATATGACGCTTAAGTTTGCCAGATGGTTGGAGAAGTGCGGAATAAAGGTTCCTGTAAACGCGGCAGGCGATCCGGTTTACAAGCTGGAAGTGGATCCGTGTTTTGCGCTAGGGCCTGAAGATCTTAAGAAAAAGCTTCCTCGTGATTTTAAAATTACGGGAGATGTCCTGTTGAAATAACCCCACGGTTGTTCATGTCTGCGGTGTGATCGGGGCTATGATAACGCGGAATCCGATGGTGTCATAACTGGCGCTTGGCCTGTCGAAACCTTTATAGTCAATGGCAATACTTTCTTTAGTATCAAAGTCCCAGCTTCCGCCGCGTCTTACTTTGAATGTTTTGGCTTCATCATACCAATCATCGCACCACTCCCAGACATTGCCGGCGAGTCCGTAGATTCCCAATTCGTTAACGCCGCTTTTGGATACGGGACAGGTTGCGGGATGTTGATCGTTGTAATCTTCAATACCCTGCCATGGCGGAGAGAAGGTTTTCTTTGCGGTGTCGTCCGAGTAGTTCCCGTAAGACGGCGGCCATTGGTCGCCCCATGGGTACTTTCTATTGTCTCCGCAATTGGCCAGAGATGTCCATTCATCGGAGGTTGGCAGGCGTACCATGGTGTTGGCAGGCAGGTAGCCGCAGAAATCTTTATTAAGCCAGTTGCAGAAATCAACGGTGTTATTCCAGCTGACGCGAACAACGGGCTGGTCATCCGCGTTCAGACCGGCGCCTTCCCGGAAAGAGCTGTTGTGGGATGCAAGAAACCTTCTGTACTGACCGTTGGTTATCTCGTATTTACATACCCATGCTTTAATGCTTTTTACGTAGACGAAGACGAGAGTTTCTCCGCGGTCGAGCGGGATCAGAAGTTCAGCATCAGGTGATGGCGGTTGGCTGGCCGGGCGTGACGGGTCAGGCATCTGGTAATTTCTTATCTGTTCTTCCGGTATTGATACGGGTTCCTCCGGCTTATCGGGTCCGGTGCTAAGCAGTGTTTCCTCCGCGGCCATCTGATCGGATATGATTTTGAATGCCAGTGCGGTGGCTGCGTCATCGGCTTTTTTTCTGACAGCCCAGTGAAGGGGAGTGAAACCTGAATCAGTTGGTGCGTCAGCTTTTGCTCCTTCTGAGATGAGGAATAGAACCATATTTGTAGCGTTATTGTTGGCGGCCCAGTGAAGGGGTGTTATTCCGTTGGAAGCTATGCAATTTACATCGGCGCCGAGATCAATGAGCACTTTTGCAACATCCATTGAATCCTTGGCGGCGGCCCAGTGAAGCGGGGTGAAGCCTCCCTCTGTTCTGGCGTTTATGTCGGCGCCATGGCAGATAAGGGCGTTTGCGGCTGAACAGTTATTGATGGTGGCGGCGAAATGGAGGGGGGTCGCTCCGCCGCGGAAAGCAAAACAGGCCAAATCAGGCTGTTTTTCAAGGATCTTGTTAGTTTCATTGGTATTGTTCGATTTAATGGCGCTATGAAGTTGGCGGGCGGAATATAGCGGAATGATATTTTCAGGGCTTGTAAGAATCATGTTTTCCAATTGTTTTATAACGATGTTGAAAGTTTTTTGAGTTGCTATCGGAGGTTCTTGATGTGGCGCGGTTTGTGAAAATGCTGTATTTGCTTGCGCCATGGTTCGGGTGGCTGATGTTGTGTAAACGGAGCACCCTATGATGGATGACAGAAAAAGATATTTGAGTTGAACAGGAAATTTAGCAGTCATTGGCTGGATGGTGATCTGTAAGACAAGCCGGCTTGAAATGCCCTGATATTCATGTCGGCCATGTCTTTGGCTTTTTGAGAAAGAACCAGCTTGATTTCGTTTTCGACATCTAAAGCTGGCAGGACATTGCTTTGTGCTATGTAAACTCCGAGTGCTATCAGGTTGGCAACTCTTGCATTTCCGGCAAGAACTGCTTTTTCGGTAGCGTTAACCGCGATATGCGGTATGGATGGGGGGGAAGGGCATAAAGATGTGTTTATAATGGCAAGGCCGTTCTTTTTCAGTTTAGGCAGGAATTTATTAACGCTTGCCTGATTAAGCAGGATCATTGAATCAAACTGTTCCGGCATCGGAGAAGAGATTTCGTCAGTTGACAGGATAACCTGACAGTTTGAAGTTCCGCCCCGTACTTCCGCGCCGTATGCAGGCAGGAATGTGATGTGAGGAATTCGGTTGATTGCTGCCGCGGCTATGATTCTGCCGGTCAGCACAGTTCCCTGCCCGCCAGACCCTGCTATGAGAAGTCGTTCAAGCATTGACTATTTTTCCTTCCTTCCGGAATACGCGTACGGGATATTGCGCCACCATTTTGTCCCGCACAAAATCCAATGCTTTTAAAGGAGAGCATCTCTGGTATGTGGGGCATGGCGATAGTATTTCCACAAAAGTATAACCTTTATTATGAATCTGTGCATCAAGAGCTGTTTTGATGGCTTTTTTGGTGTTTCTTACGCCTTTGACTCCATCGAGTGCTACTCGTTCTATATAGTAGGGTTTCTCCAGTGTGTTTAGCAGTTCGCATATTTGTAGAGGGGTGCCCATGGTTTGCATATCGCGGCCTAGCGGTGAAGTGACCGTATGTTGGCCGGCAAGCGTGGTGGGCGCCATTTGTCCGCCGGTCATGCCATAGACAGTATTATTGACAAAAATTACTGTAATATTTTCGCCGCGATTGGCGGTGTGGATTGTTTCGGCCAGTCCGATGGCGCCGAGGTCTCCGTCTCCCTGATAAGATATTACGATGGAATCGGGCTGACAGCGTTTGATTCCGGTGGCGACTGCCGGGGCTCTGCCGTGGGCGGCTTCCGTCGAATCTGTTTTCAGGTAGAAATACATAAGCACGGCACAGCCGACCGGCGCTATGGTGATGGTTCTTTCCCGTATGCCTAATTCGTCAATAACTTCCGCGATAAGTTTATTGGCAAGGCCGTGTCCACAGCCGGCGCAATAATGGGTATGGGCGTCGGCTAATGCTTCGGGCCGTTTGTATATGGTTTTTCTTGTCATTCGCGGTTAAGAGCCTTTCTGATTTTTTTCAATATATCCTGTTCGGCTGGTATACTGCC
>JBFZFB010000018.1:0-4509 GCA_041306605.1 Lentisphaerota bacterium
GCTGACAAAGCCACAGCGCTGTTAAACAAACAATTAACTTTCATAAAAGCATAGAACATGATTTTAGACTCAGACAATCGAGGTGAAACATTAACATTAAAGCAGAAATGTCTTGAAAATAGGGCCAAAATGTTTATATCAGGTATTTGCTTAAAACAAAAATCACGGGATTAGTCTGCCGCATGTTGCGCAGAAATGATCAAAATAATAAGGAGTAATGGAATATGATGCTGGAAGTTAAGGAATTATATAAATCGTTCGGCCATATAAAGGCCGTGAACGGCATCTCGTTCAGCGTGAAGAAAGGCGAGGTGCTGGGATTTCTGGGACCCAACGGAGCCGGAAAAACAACCACCATGCGCATGATAACAGGTTTTCTTCCGCCGTCTTCAGGTTCAGTAACAGTTTGCGGATATAACGTTCAAAACGATCCTGTATCGGTAAAAAAACAGATCGGATATCTGCCCGAAAACGCGCCCGCATACGATTCAATGACCGTTACAAATTTCCTGCGGTTCGCGGCAGAGATAAGGGGATTCTACGGAAAAGAGAATTCCGACCGAGTTCAGACCATTATAGAAAAGTGCAAGCTGGACAAGGTCCGTCATCAGACAATCGACACCCTGTCGAAAGGATACAAACAGCGCACATGTTTCGCTCAGGCAATTATCCATGACCCTCCCATCCTCATCATGGATGAACCGACTGACGGGCTGGATCCAAACCAGAAACATGTTGTCAGAACCATGATCAAAGAAATGGCATCGGAAAAGGCTATTATAGTATCAACGCATATACTTGAGGAAGTTGACGCCGTATGCACACGCGCCATAATCATAAGTAACGGCGCAATAGTGGCTAACGGCACACCTTCCGAACTTAAATCCATGAGCGACACCGGCCGTCTGGATGACGTGTTCAGAATACTTACGCTCGGCAAGGAGAACAGCAATGAATAACATGAAAAACGCACTTACAGTCTTCAAACGCGAGTTTAAATCATATTTCGAATCACCCGTGGCTTACGTCTTTATAGTCGTTTTTCTGGTTCTAACAGGATTTCTGACTTTCTTTGTCACGCAGTTCTACGAAAGAAAAACAGCGGATCTAGTGCCCTTCTTTTTCTGGCATCCATGGGTATATCTGCTGTTTGTGCCGGCGGCTACAATGGGATTATGGGCTGAAGAACGGCGGAGCGGAACAATAGAACTCCTGCTCACCATGCCCATCACCATGACTCAAGCCATCATAGGAAAATTCCTGGCCGCGTGGCTGTTCATCATAATAGGCGTATGCCTCACACTGCCCATAGTGTTCACAACATGCTATCTCGGAAGCCCCGATATCGGCATCATCGCATGCGCGTATGTGGGATCCATACTGCTGGCAGGCGCATGCATCTCTCTGGGAATGCTGACATCATCCATGACACGGAGCCAGGTGATCAGCTTCGTGCTCTCGTTTGTCATCTGCCTGCTGCTGCTAATATCAGGATGGCCGCCTGTCACCAGAATATTTCTTGAATGGAACGCTCCAGCATGGCTGGTGGACGGCGTCGCCGCGCTCAGCCTCATGCCGCATTTTGAATCAATACAAAGAGGCGTCATAGACCTCCGCGACATCGTTTATTACCTGAGCGTAATGACATTAATGATCATGGCCACCCATGTAGTACTCGACAACAGAAAATCAGCATAAAGGGAATAGAACAACATGAAAAAAACATATTCAAAATCCATATTGAAAACAACCGGCGGACTCATCGGCCTGGCGGTTATGTTCGTTATTCTTGCCGCCATCAATATCATCCTCGGCAACGTCAAACTCAGAAAAGATATTACCGAGGACAAATTATACTCGCTGTCTGACGGCACAAAAACAATTCTGGCCAATCTGGACCAGAACGTAACACTGAAACTGTTCTTCAATAGCAGTAATCCGCGAGTGCCGGTTTCGCTGAAAAATTATGCCCGGCAGGTGGAAGATCTTCTGCATGAATACAAGATGGCCAACCCGAGACGGATCAGCATCGAAAAGTACGACCCGAAACCTGATTCAGACGCTGAAGAATGGGCCCAGAAATACGGCTTAAACGGACAACCGATGGAAATGTTCGGCCCACCGTTGTATTTCGGCGTAGTAGCCTCAGCAGGCGCTCAAGAACAGGTTATTCCCGCATTGGATCCAAGAACAGAGGAACTGCTTGAATACAACATCACACACCTGATTTACAAAACAATACATCCCGAAAAGCCGGCTATCGGCGTGATTAGCGCCCTGCAGGTGTTAAATGACACATCCCCCATGGGAATGATGAAACAACAGGGCTCAACAAAACCATCATGGCTCGCATTTCAACAACTCCAGCAGGATTATGACGTCATCAATGTGCCGGCAGACGCGAAGGCCATTGACCCCGCCATAACCGCCCTGATCATCGTTCACCCGAAAGAATTTTCAGACACCACAATGTACGCCATTGATCAGTTCCTCATGCGCGGAGGCAAAATCATGGCTTTTCTCGACCCCATAAGCGTTGTTGATCTCGAAACCACTCCTCCGCAACCTTATCGCGTCCCGAAAGCATCATCCAATATGGAGAAAATGCTTAAAGCCTGGGGCGTTGACTATAACCCGACACAAGTACTCGCCGACATGAACGCCGTATCACGCATACAAACGGGCAACGGTCAGATTGAAGACAGCCCGGTATGGATGTCGCTCCGGCAGGCCAATATGTCAAAAGACGATCTTCTGACAGCAAAACTGGATTCCGTAATGATGCCATTTGCCGGAACTTTTGCATGCAACAACTTATCCAAAGATTTAACAGCCACACCGCTTATAACATCATCCCAAAATGCCGGCCTTGTGCATTTTATGAATGCCCAGTACGGATCCGAAGCCATCCATCGCAACTTTCAGGCTGAAGGCAAAGCTCTGAATATAGCCGTCCGCATCACAGGCACATTTAAAACCGCTTTCCCGGAAGGCGCACCGAAAGAAGAGGCAAAAAGCGAGGAAAATAAAAATGAACAGCCACCGGCCGGGATCGCACCACTGAAGGAAGGCAAAAGCGCCGTAATTCTAGCCGGCGATTCAGATATGATATACGACCGGTTCTGCGTACAGGAATTGAACTTCTTCGGCACAAAAGCATACCAGCCTCTTAACGATAACATCAATTTCTTCTTCAACGCTGTGGAACAGATCACAGGAAGTACAGACCTGATCGCCATCAGATCCCGCGGAAAATTCGAAAGACCCTTCGACCGCGTCATCCAACTCGAACAGAAGGCCCAAAGCGAATGGCGTGAAAAGGAAAAAACCCTGACGGAAAAACTCGCGGCAACACAACAACAACTCAACCAGATGCAGACCCAGAAGGGATCCGACCAGCGCTTTATATTGAGTCAGGAACAAAAACAGGCCATTGACTCCTTCCGCAACGAGGAAGTGCGAATCAAGGAGGAACTAAAAGATGTCAGAAAGAACCTTCGCAAAGACATTGAACAGCTTGGCGTATGGGTCAAATTCATAAATATCGCCCTTATGCCGATCTTGGTAAGCATGGCCGGAATAACATTCGGCATTTACAGAAAAATTAAACGCTAAAACATTCATATCAGGAGATATTGTATAATATGAAAATCAAGAATCTGATAATACTTGTGGTACTGGCAATCGCCCTAACAGGCCTGGCTCTGCTAACATCAAAAAATAAAGACCGTGAAACATCTGTCAATATTATAGGCACCTCATTCTTACCCGGAATAGACATCAACGAAACCGTAAGATTCACAATCAGCTCGCCAACCGAATCGGCAACACTGATTAAATGCAACGGCATATGGTGCCTCGCGGATAATTTTAACTATCCCGTGGATTTTGAGAGAGTACGCGAAGCACTTCTGTCTCTCACCAAACTGAAAATAGGTCACGTTCTTAAAGTCGATGAAAAACAGCGATCCGCACTCTGCCTCAATACCCCGCCTTCACCAACAGCCGGAACACTCGTGACATTGTACAACCAGCAAAACACCGAATTGGCATCCATCCTGATCGGCAGAGGACGTGAAAAAACGAGCAATGAAAATCAACGGTTCGGAGACGATTTCGACGGCCAGTATGTGGCCAGAAGCAAGGACTCCGATGTGTATCTTGTCGACAGCGCCATACATAATTTTTCCGGCTCAGCCAGATCATGGCTCAACACATCTCTGATCAGCATTGAGCCTGACACTATAACCAATCTCACAATAAGCGCTCCCGGAAAAACAGATATCGTACTCGCCGAGGCCGACCAGGGCAGTCTGGCTCTCAAGGAACGCTCCGGCAACGAAGACAGTAACCCGGAAAAAATCGCCACACTCCAGGCCTCTTTAGCACATCTCAACTTCGCAGACGTGGCCAATCCCGCGCTAACCGACGCGCAACTCGGCATGGATAAACCTTTTGTATTTAGAACTGTTACAAGAAAAGGAGAAATTTACACCGTTAAGCTGGGCG
>JBFZFB010000019.1:0-7199 GCA_041306605.1 Lentisphaerota bacterium
GTATACTGTGATACTCGGAGGTAGGAGATCGAAGTAGGGTACTAACACGCAAACTCAGAAAATCGACATTCAAATAGCTGCTAATCACTGAAACGCTGATCCAGACACGACCCCAATCCCAGGGGGCACTAAAACGGGCTTTTTCCCTATGCATTCAGAGAGTGCACAGAAGTTTCCTGACCTTTATACCTTTAGTCGGAGTTCTTCACTTGTACCGAAAAAAACTCATTCGCGCCGTTCCGCTGGCCTGGACTCTTGATATAATCGGATCAGGTCATCAAAATTCGGCTTGATCGATTGGAATAAGTTGTTCGATGGATATAACCCTGGATGGACATTTTTTATAAATTTGAATGCGTTAGCATATCTGTATCCGACTATTTGTTGACATACAAGAGGCTTTTTCCTATTCTTGACCTGCCAAAAATCGAGCTATTATCAAATTCCCCTCTACTTGGCTTGTCAAAAAGCAAGTTCTTGGTGCTCCAATCGAGGCTAGCGAGATCCAGTTGGTTGAAAAGTCAAGCTGGAAAGTTATCCGACCGTCAGCAACGGGTTTTGCATCTATGCGGGTAATTGTATGGGTGGAGCGTAAACAGTGAGGCAGCTAGTATGACGTCTATTATTAAGTATTATGAGGGGATCGACTCGGTTGCCGTAATCGGCAACTACTTACCCCGCCAGTGTGGTATTGCAACATTCACTACCGATCTTGTTGAGGCCTTATCGGAAGAAGCGCCCGACATAAACTGCTGGGCGGTTGCCATCAATGACAAACCCGAGGGATATGCATATCCTGAAAAAGTGCGGTTTGAGATCAACCAGAACAACCTCACAGATTACAGTGTCGCATCGGAGTTTCTCAATATCAGCCAAGTTGATATTGTCTGCGTGCAGCATGAATTCGGTCTTTTCGGCGGCCCTGCCGGCAGCCATCTGCTGAAACTTCTTGGAGAGATTCGCATGCCGGTCGTGACAACGCTGCATACGGTTCTGAGAGATCCCGCCCCGCAATATCGTGAAGTCATGTGCAAGCTGTCTGATCTGTCCGACAAACTGATCGTGATGAGCCGGAAGGCCTTTGATTTCCTCAAAGATATCTATTCCGTTCCGGAGGAGAAAATTGCCTTTATCCATCACGGCATTCCGGATACGCCTTTTATTGATTCCAGCTTCAACAAAGATAAGTACGGTGTGGAAGGCAAAAAGGTGCTGCTCACATTCGGACTGCTTTCCCCCAATAAGGGCATTGAAAATGTGCTGCGGGCGCTTCCGTCCGTCACCAGAAAACACCCTGATGTTACCTATATTATCCTGGGAGCAACACATCCGCATATTTTGAAAGCGCATGGCGAGCAATACCGTATCAGCCTACAGCAGCTCGTGCGCAAACTCAATATCAGCGGTCATGTCATTTTTCAAAACCGATTTGTCGAACTGAAAGAATTATGTGAGTTTCTCGGCATCGCTGATATTTATGTAACCCCCTATCTTGAAGAAGCCCAGATTACTTCCGGGACGCTCGCCTATGCCATGGGAACTGGCAAAGCCGTCATTTCAACCCCATACTGGTATGCGACCGAGATGCTTGCCGAAGGGCGGGGAAGAATTGTTCCATTCAACAACCCTGATGCCATGGCGGAACAAATCATCGACCTTTTGGACAACGATGTCACCCGGCATGCGATACGCAAAAAAGCCTATACATTTTGTCGGGAGGCGATCTGGAAGGAGGTATCCCGAAGATATCTCGAGGTTTTCAGCGAGGTTCAGCATCATCGTTCCCTGCACCCCCGACCCCGACATTTATATGTTGAAAACATCAAATCCATCACAAATTTCGATCTCCCGGAAATGAAGCTTGATCACATGAAGACCCTTACCGATGATACGGGCATTTTACAACATGCCGCCCATACCGTCCCCGATCGCATCCATGGCTACTGCACCGATGATAATGCGAGAGCTCTGCTGGTTGCTGCCATGGGCCGGAAATACCTGTCTACGGGCGACAGGTCCCTTGATTCCCTTAGCAGTCATTATCTCAGCTTTCTACTGTATGCCTTCAATGTCGAAACCGGGCGATTTCGTAATTTTATGACCTATGCCCGGCAATGGACTGAGGAGGTGGGATCGGAGGATGCTCATGGTAGAGCGCTCTGGGGCCTTGGCAAGTCTGTGATGTTTTTTGACAATCCCGGAGAGGTGGCAACGAGCGCGACGCTCTTCAACAAGGCGCTGAAGGCTGTCGAGCACTTTCATTCGCCCCGAGCCATCGCTTTTGCCCTGGTGGGCATTCATGCCTACCTGGATAAATTTTCAGGCGACAGTGAAGTGCGAAGGATTCGAGAAATCCTCGCAGATAGGCTTTTCAATCAGTTCAAGAACAATGCATCAAACAGCTGGCCCTGGCTTGAAAGCACTTTAAACTATGCCAACGGCAAGCTTCCCCATGCCCTGCTCCTATCCGGCCAATCGATGCAGCGCAGCGATATGATCGATATGGGACTCAGATCGCTTGAGTGGCTGCTCACCATCCAGACCGAAAAAGGCCACTTTGTGCCGATCGGTAATAGGGGATGGTATGAAAAAGGCGGCCCCAAAGCCCGTTTCGACCAGCAGCCCGTCGATGCTAATGCTATGATCGAAGCCTGTATCGAAGCCTTTAACATCATCCGAGACAAAACATGGATAGACAACGCGGTCATGTGCTTTAACTGGTTTCTCGGAGACAACGACCTGAATATGCCGCTCTATGATCCCAAGACCGGCGGCTGCCGCGACGGGCTGATGGCTGATGGCATCAACCAGAATGAAGGCGCCGAGTCGTGCCTTGCATGGCTACTTTCGCTTATGACATTGCAAAAGCTTTATGCTGATGAGATTTTGAAACAGCCATCGTCCCAATCAACCGATTAAGTAAAGGATTAGCTATGCGCATTGCGATGCTCTCGCCGATTGCCTGGCGCACGCCGCCGCGACACTATGGCCCGTGGGAAAGCGTGGTCTCCCTTTTGACCGAGGGGTTGGTATCGCGAGGCTATAATGTTACCCTTTTTGCAACCGGTGATTCGGAAACAAGCGGCAAGCTGCATACCATTTGTGCGCGGGGCTATGAAGAAGACCGCTCCATTATTCCAAAAGTATGGGAGTGCCTGCACATTTCGGAACTCTTTGAGCATGCTCAAGATTTTGATATTATACATAACAATTTTGATTATTTGCCCTTGACCTATACCGGCCTTATCACCACCCCGGTCGTTACAACCATTCACGGCTTTTCATCGCCGGGCATTTTGCCGGTTTACAAAAAATATAACCGCAAAGTGTTCTATGTTTCCATTAGCGATGCCGACCGGTCCCCGGATCTTGACTATATCAAAACCATCCATCACGGCATAGATATAAAGCAGTTTGATTTTCAGCCTGAACCGGAGGATTATCTGCTTTTTTTCGGGCGCATCCATCATGACAAGGGTGCCAGAGAGGCCCTTGAAATTGCCAGGGCCTGCAATAAGAAGCTGATATTGGCGGGCATCATCCAGGATGAAGCCTACTATCACCAGTACGTCGAACCGCACCTGGACAACCATAATGCGGTCTATGTCGGCAGCGTCGGGCCGGTTCAGCGCAACCAGTTGCTAGGCAAGGCATACGCGCTTTTGCATCCCATAAATTTTAATGAGCCTTTCGGACTGTCTATTATAGAGTCCATGGCTTGCGGTACCCCGGCGATCGCGTTTAACAAGGGGAGTATGCCAGAGTTGATCGAGCATGGCAAAAACGGCTTCCTGGTTTCGGGTTGCGAAGAGGCTGTTGAACATGTGGCAAGGATAAAAAATATAGATAGATTAGACTGTCGTCAGACGGTCGAAGCCCGCTTCACCGTAGACAGTATGGTCGAAAAATATGTAGACGTTTACACAGAGGTGCATGAAAAAGTACATAAGGAGTTTGCTGACAGCCAAGCCAATAAAAATTGAACATCGATAATGACAGGGTTGCATGGTATGAATAGAAAAACCCCTTTTATAAAGCGATATGACGGGAACCCCATCCTTACCCGGGATGACGTGCCCTATCCGGTAGCCACTGTCCACAATGCCGGGGTTATTAAACACAATGACCGGTATATAATGCTTTTCAGGTCGCACAGACACAACGGTCGCTCTGTAATCGGCAGGGCTGAAAGCGCAGACGGTTTTTCCTTCACGGTCCATCCTGAACCGTTCCTCGAACCGGCGACAGACAACGTTTTTGGGGAATATGAGGAGTTCGGAGTCGAGGACCTCCGCATAAACCCCGTGGAGGGCGAATATCTTCTTACCTACAGCGCATACTCGCGGCATGGAGTGCGCATCGCACTTGCCCGGACAAAGGACCTCAAAAGCATTGAGCGCGTCGCGCTGATCACCCAGTCCGACCTTCGCAATGTGGTTATTTTCCCTGTGAAATTCCAGGGCAGATACGCGCGCCTGGACCGGCCGCATTCCGAAATGTCACCCTGGTCTATCTGGATTTCCTATTCCCCCGACCTTGTTCACTGGGGCGATTCACGGGTGATTATGAAGCCGGTTCCCTATCACTGGGATGAAATGAAAATCGGGCCCGGCGCACCGCCCTTCAAAACCGACAAGGGCTGGCTTCATATTTACCATGGAGTCTTTAAAACGATGGCTGGGGCGGTGTATCGCCTTGGCGCGGCCCTGCACAACCTTAATGATCCGGCAAAAATCATCGGCGTTTCTGATCAGTGGATACTGCAGCCCGAGGATGCCTGGGAAGTGAGCGGCTACGTGCCCAATGTTGTTTTTACATGCGGCGCTGTTCCTGAAGACGACGGTACGGTAAAAATATACTGGGGCGGCGCTGATACCGTCATGTGCGCCGGCACGGCGGTAATTGATGATCTGGTACAGCTTTGTCTGTCGGCTTCCCGGCCGCCACTGTAGCTTATTATCAAATATCACAACGGGCTTATTACAAATCAGGAAATCAATAATTTCATAAACTGATCGAAATGACTTTTAGAGGATATGCTGGGATTGAAAGTCCCCCTGCTAAACAGACTTTCGATGCAGAGCACACAATATCAAACTACCTTTAAGGATACAGTGATATGGACGCAAAAAAGTATCTAAACCCGAAAGTTAAAAGGATAAAGACAACCATTCTGGGGGACACCTCACGCGTTATAACACGCCTTCATATTCCCAACGGGGCGCATCGCATACTTAAAATCATTCAACGCATAATAGATTTGCCTGAGGAGACAGCCGAAAATCTTCTTTCACAAATAATGTTTGATTTTGCAAAGCGGCACAAAGACATCAGACGCGTTTTTGAGCGTCACCTAAATGAGGTAAAAGATTATGTTCCTCGGGACGCCGTGCTAAGTGAGACCAAAATGGCTCTCATCGGGGCCTATTTTACCATGGAGTACTCCGTTGAATCGGCTGCCCTTTTTAACCCTTCAATTGTCCTCCACCCTGATCAAAGCCATCTGGACAAAGGCAGCTTGCGTTTTATCATGAGCCTGCGGGCAATCGGCGAAGGCCATGTTTCCTCTCTTGTATTTCGAAGTGGCGTCCTTGACGAGCACAATACGTTTATCTTCGACCCGGTCAGCGATTATATCGAAAGGCCGGACGTCCGCCCAAATCCGATTTACGACCGGCATTTGTTCCAGCTGAAGCTCAACGAAATGGGGGCCTGCAATGAGGTAACAGCTCATCTTCTTGGCCAGTTACCAGAAGATTTCAGCTATAATGAATTAAAAGAAAAAATTGGAGCGCTTCGTGCAAAAAGCGTTTTCTCTGAGGAGCGCCAAAATGGAACTTTCGAGATCATTTACTGGCTTGCCAACTCCAATTATGAGATGAATTTCCGACCCGATCACCGAATATCCGAACGGGTTATCTTTCCCGTTTCGAAAAACGAAAGCAGAGGCATTGAAGACGCCCGGTTCGTGCAATTTTTTGATGACACCGGCGAAGTGACCTATTATGCGACCTATACGGCTTATAACGGCCTTAGAATCCTGCCGCAGCTGATAGAAACAAAGGATTTTACCAGATTTAAAATTTTAACCCTCAACGGCAAAGCAGTAAAAAACAAGGGCATGGCTCTTTTTCCCCGCAAAATTGACGGCAGCTACGTTATGCTTTCCCGACAGGACGGTGAAAATAATCATATCATGTTCTCAGACAATATCCATTTCTGGCAGGAGTCCAAAATCATCCAGGAGCCCACACGGCCCTGGGAATTTATTCAGATCGGCAACTGCGGCTCACCCCTGGAAACCGATCAAGGCTGGATCGTACTCACCCACGGTGTCGGGCCGATGCGTCAGTATTGCATCGGCGCCATGCTGCTTGATCTTGAAAATCCGGGAAAAATCATTGCCCGCCTGGAAGAGCCGTTACTTACCCCGCATGAGGAAGAGCGCGACGGGTATGTTCCCAATGTCGTTTATACCTGCGGCGCAATTTTTCATAATACCGACCTCGTCATTCCCTATGGCATATCTGATATTAAATCCGGCATTGCAACCGTTGGAGTGAGGGAATTAATTAGCTGCATGCACGCGGTAGGTTAATGGTTCCAGGATCGGCGTTTATGAAGCCCATCTGATAGCCCTTTTTATATTACTTTATAGAAACCATTTTTCACCGAGAGATGTTAATTTGGGGTTTTCCATCTCATTCAATACTGTGATACCTGCTATTGATGTGAGCTCTAGTGGAAGTTCAGATATAGACAGGGTCTGTGAAGAGGAAGCTGGTCTTCAGAGCGATAAACCCTGAAATCTGCGCCCACAACATCCGGCACACGGGTTTTTCATGGACTTTCGACCGAGGGCTTCCCAGTACTTCAATCTATGGAGGTCCCAAACTTTCAAGCTTGCAGTTGCTAATCGATCGTTTGCAACACCACTCGCAAAGGGGATCTCTGAATCAGTGGCGTTTCTGCTCTTGATAAGTCTCCCTTTCCTGCCTCTCGGCTTCTCTTTGACCCCCGACAAATCTCAATTTGGGCACTCGATCTTGAAATCAGAATAGCACAGAACAAGGGCTGAGGGGAGAAGTCGTGCCCAAGAGTGCCCAAATGCGCCAAAAGGGGTATCCGTAAGGACGCCCAAGGCCCAGCTAGTCTTCATCGCGGTCGCTCCTAAAATCATCCCCCTCAGGATATGTCCC
>JBFZFB010000020.1:0-4286 GCA_041306605.1 Lentisphaerota bacterium
ACAAAAGAAAAAGCATGCCGGAAAATGACGTGTTTTAGCGGAACAGGGTTTAATGGCCTGCGGACAACATTTCTATCGCGATTTGTTCTACTGTACTGGGTGAAATGGCTGACATGCATCGTGTACTGCCAGACCGGCATGACTTTGAGAAGCATGGACGGCAGTCCATTGATGCTGCAATAATATGATGCTGTGAGCCGTAGGGGCCGGTTCTTTGCGGATCGGTTGGTCCGAAAATGGCCAGAACCGGCGTGTTTAAAGCCGCCGCGATATGCACGGGGCCAGAATCATTGGAAATAAGCAGATCCATTTCTTTTAATAACGAGGCTGTTTCAATCAATGTGTTTCTGCCTGCCATGTTGACGGCATGACCGCCAAGAGACTCCGCAATATTGCCGCACAATCCGGCATCTTCAGGGCCGCCAAGAAGGAATATGGATGCATTGCATGTTTCCATCAAGTGTTGCGCCAGTTCCGTGAAACAGTCGGGCGGCCAGTTTTTTGACGGCCAGCGTGATGACGGCAAAAGAGCCACGCGCGGTTTTTTCTCGGCAAACTCTTTTTTCGGCAGGTTGATGGGGAATTCGGGGGCTATTTGTTCGAGACCGAGATGTTTTATCACATCGAAATTTTCTTCGACTGCGTGTCTTTTTTTATTCCTTTTCCCTGCAACTTCCGGGTAGAGCAGGAGGGTTCCTTCCCTGTGGAAGGAAGGGCCTATTTTTCTTTTGCCGCGTGCCAGCATTGTGATTAAAGCGCTTTTCATAAGGCCCTGCATATCTATGACCATATCATATTCGGTGGATCTGAGTTCTGTTACAAACTGCTTAAGACTTTTCGGGAAATTTTTCCGGTCAAATGGTATTACCTTGTCGACATCTGAAAAACATTTAACAAGGTCATGATATTCATTTTGAACAACCCAGTGGATATCTGCTTGAAGTTTGATTTTTAGATTATGAACTGCCGGTAAGGCATGAAACAAATCGCCGAGAGAGCTGAGTTTTACTATCAAAATTCGCATAATTCAGATTCTATGTATTGTTCTTTCTCAATTCAATCCATATTTTGCGTTCGAGAAACAGCTTGTTCCGGCAGTCATGCTTTTCTTATTGGCCGGTTCTATTGTCATAGACATGGTTAAGATGGATTAAAACATCAGCTTTTCAAGGAGTGCCTTGATGAGTTGGCGAACATTGCAAAGTGACCCACATTGGCTGTGCCGCTATGGCTTAAACAGTTTGGCGACTGCATCCTTGAATTCCTGCTTTACGGCTGCCGGGTTTCGGAAGAACTGCTTGGCGTCATAGACTTTGCCAAAATGGCCTTCATGGCCCGCAGCCTCTTCCAAGCGTTGGGGCAGTTCGACGCTCCGGTTCCCATTGAGTAGCCCCTTGATTGTCGCATTGATCGCCCGATTCGGATCGCCGTCCAGTTCATGAAGGACGACGAAAGGGATACCAAAGGCGGCAAGAACCTTCATGAACTTAGGCATTTCCTCCTTGTTTCCCGCCGTAACGATGCTGTATCCGACCTCCTCCGGGAATTCCTTGAACAAGCCAAGATGCCGCCCGACGGCGAGTACCGCAATCACGTCCTCGTCACCCTCGACCAATACGACGTTACGGGCGAAGAAGAGCTCGTTCTGTTGCACCCCGAAACTATTGAAGAACTGGAAGCCTTTCCGTTCTTCCGGGTCCCCGAGAACGCCCTTCTCGCACTGCGTCACCCTGGACCCAATCTGCATAGACGGCTTCCTAAGGACGGCAATCTCATGGTAATTGGCAAGATCGACAAATGCCGGTTCGTGCGTTACGTAGAGTACTTGGTCCAGCCGGGCGAATTCCTTCAACACGGAGAAGATTGCCCGCTGAATCTGTGGATGTATGTAAAGCTCCGGTTCCTCAATCCCGAGGATAATTGTGCTGATCTGAGGAGGGGCCCCCTGTGCTTCGCCCTGAGGCACAAGTTGGCCACGTTGATTCATGACAAGGGCCTGCAAGAGCGCAAACACGACGCACCGCTGCATACCGTGTCCCTTGTGGAGAACGTCCGTGTCCTTCCCATCGTCAATCCGAACCGACACTCCACGAGAGAAGACCTCTGGAACCTCGTCAACCAGCACGTCCAAATGAACTTTCGCGACCATCGGCATGAGTTTGGCGATAAGGTCGCGAATGCGGCCCTCGACAGACTCCAGCACGGCCAGCCGAGCATCTGCAGCAGGCCGAATCTCGCCGTCGCGTGGTGCGTTGAGGAGATTTGTCAGTCGCCTGATCGAGGTTGTTATTTCTTGATACCGTGGATCGGCTTGCAGGATGCGTTCAGACAAATCTGACATGAGACGCCGGAAGTTTGTGCTTGTGGACCGTTTATCGATTTCATCCGAATAGTCGGTAATTGCCGGCAACAGGTGAAATGAAGGCAAAGAATCCAGCAACACGGGTTGCAGTCCCAAGGCTTGCGTCTTTCCCGGGGCTGGCTCCACAAACTCGACCTCAGGGTGAAGTTCCAAGTACTTTGTTATTCCGGCATCGTAGCTCTTTTGATTGATGGCGCCTTTATCGTCAGCCACAAAGTCCACTAGCCCGTGTTCTGTGGCGACATCCTTCCATTTTGGCTTATTGCTGCCCTTTTCCTTCATAACGCCCTCGACACTCAACCACCAATCTTTGGGCAGGGCAATGTAACCGTGGTATTCGGCCTCGGGTTTTCTCTTCGCCGGGTTCTTCTTGTCCGGGACCAGTGCAATCTGTTTCTCGAGAATCAGTTTGCTTCCCAAAAGGTATTTTCGCAAAGGCGGCCGTCGTTCCGCTACCGAAAGCTCCGAAAACGTCGCTGTTATCACGATTGACTGATTCACGTCGTTGTAGTCGTCTGCCGAGACGCCCCCGGCCCCGGACGTAAGAAACACCTCGATGGCACCAAGAATATTCGACTTCCCCGCGTTGTTCTCACCGACAAAGGACTGGAGGGGTTCTATACGGATTTCACCGCTATCCTTGAATGAGCGGAAGTTCTTGATTCTCAATTGGCACAGTCTCATCGAGATTCTCCTGTCATGCGCCGGGCTCCTCTGCGTCATCGTCACTCGTATCCGCGTGGCTGGTATTGGCCAGTGATTTCTCGATGTGCTCGATCTCGTCCGGCGTCAGGTCGTAAAGACGGTACACGATCTGGTCAATCTCCCGCTCCAAGGCCGTGGTGTCTGCCGAAGGATCTGACTTCTTGGCGGCCAGGATGCGGTCAACAAGGCGCTCAACTGTTGACACGCGCTCAGATGAAGGCATTCGTACTGGGACTCCGTCCAGAACAGACGCATTATATGAGTAATATCCACCTTGTTTGAGAGGAGCCGTCTTGTGAAGGTAGAATTCTATCAGCTTGGAATTCAACAGTCCTAGCAGGTACGGGAGCGACAGTTTGGGTGACTCTGCCGTGATTGCGAATACCCGGGCGCAACTGAACGCAGACCCCGTTCTATCGAGAGCAAACTTGTTCCCGCGGACTTCTCCGGGCGAAACGATCTTGTCGCGCTCGAAGACGGCCCGCTTGCCGAAGCGAACGAGACCATACCATATGCCTTTCTCACCCAATGTTGTCCGCGAGTCTCTTCGAGCCGCCAATAAGGCTTTGTGCTTCTTCAGGTAGTCGTAGGTCTTCGGATAGTTGCATTTCAGTTCAGTCTCCGCGATCAGTACTGTTCGGCCCAACCGCTCGACGTACGGATAGACGGTAAACCTTGTTGGCTTGGCGAAGCAGTAACGATCGCAACTCTGGGCACGGAGGACGGGCATCAGCATGTCATCCTCCAGTTCCGCCACACGCGCATCGCCCTTGTCGAACAACAGAACGCTGTCTAGCCCTGTAAATAGTCCTGCCCAACACTTCGCGAAACTATCCAGCCGCGGATTCTCAGACGTCAACCTCGCGATGAGGTGGGTCTCGGCACCTCCACCTAGCACCCACGTGTCGCCACTCAGTGGTTTTTGTGAGATTGCCTCCCACGAAAGGCCGCCGGGCGAAAACGGCAACTTCCGAACTCTCGCGTAGTGAAAGCGTTTCGTTGACATCGGGCGAAAGAAGAAAATGCTCACATATGTGAGCGTGTTGTCGAAGACCGGCAGGTCGCCAAAGTCCACCATACCAGTAAACCCGGCATTGGCCAAGAAGTACTCGCGCGTCTTGCGGCCGTATTCAGTTGCCAGAAACTGATTGGAACTTATGAAGACCGTGTTTCCGCTGGAGCTGCAGATAGTCATTGCAAGTTCCATGAACAGGGTGGA